>JAIPEJ010000138.1 GCA_021737225.1 Desulfobacteraceae bacterium | reverse complement strand
GGCACCGCCTGCCGCCTGGAGGCGCTTGCCCCGTTGTACAAAAACGCGGAGGCCCGGATTGTTCCCCATGTGCTGCGCGAGCAGAGCCTGGGGCTTTTCCGCCGGTTTTTTTCCGATCCGCAAAACACATATCTGCAGGGAACCCTGCTGGCAGAGTACACGTTATGTCAAAAATGATCGCCCCGGATACACAGGATCGGGTTGCGGCCTGGCAGGAGGCGGCCCGGGACGCGGGGGAATATCTCCCGGAGGCGGTGGCGGCATCTGACCTGGGCCGGCTTTTTGCCTTCAGCGAATATGCCGCCAGGCAATGCTTTCGTAATCCCGGCATGGTCAGAAACCTGGTTGAAAGCAGGGATCTGGACCGGCTGTATGCAGCAGATGAGTATGATCAGCGGGTATCGGCCGCAGTGTCTGCCGCATCTGACGAGGATGGCTTGAACACGGCTCTGCGCCGGCTGCGCCATCGGGAGATGGTGCGCATTGCGTGGCGGGATCTTTCCGGCAGGGCCGACTTGTTTGAAACCATGTCCGAGTTGTCCGCGTTTGCCCGGGCGTGTTTGTCCCATGTGCTGGAATTTTTGCATCAAGAGCTTTGCCGGCGCTTCGGCGCCCCCCTGGATGCAGCCGGAAATTCGCAGCAGCTGGTGGTCTTTGCCATGGGCAAGCTCGGCGGTCAGGAGCTGAATTTTTCCTCGGATATTGACCTGATGTTTGCCTACCCGGAAGTCGGACAGACCGCGGGCGGCGAAAAATCCGTCTCCAACGAGGAGTTTTTCACCCGGCTGGCCCGCCGGTTGATTGACGTGATCAGCAAGTCCACGGCAGAGGGGTTTTTGTTCCGGGTGGACACCCGGCTGCGCCCGTACGGGGATGCCGGCCCGCTGGTGATGAGTTTTGACGCCATGGAGAATTATTACCAGATGTTCGGCCGGGAATGGGAGCGCTACGCCCTGGTCAAGGCCTGCATCATCGCCGGGGACCAATCCCGGGGGGATGCTTTTCTGGAGCGGCTGCGCCCCTTTGTATTCCGGCGCTACCTGGATTACGGTACATTTGAATCCATTCGGGACATGAAGCAGAAAATCGTGCAGGAAGTCTCCCGCAAGGGACTTCACAACAATATCAAGCACGGCTACGGCGGCATTCGCGAAATCGAGTTTTTCGGCCAGGTCTTCCAGCTCATCCGGGGGGGCATTGATCCGGCCTACCAGGCGCGCAGCATCCTGCGGGTGCTTCGGGTGATGAACCGGGATCGGTGCATCAGTCGGCAGGTTTATGAAGAGCTTGCCGCCGCCTATGTGTTTCTCCGCAACACGGAAAACCGGCTGCAGATGTATGAGGACATGCAGACCCACAACCTGCCCGGCGACGAAGCCGCCCGGGCCCGGCTGGCGGCAAGCATGGGATTTGACGGTGTCGAGTCTTTCCTGGAGAGCCTGCAGCATCACATGTCCCGGGTGCACGCGCATTTCAATGACCTGCTTACCCCGGAAACCGGAGAGACCGAGACCGAATCCCGCAAACAACTCGAAGGCGTCTGGCGCAACCCGGAGGATCCGGAGAAAAACCATGAGGCGCTTTCTTCTGCCGGCTTTGATGAGCCCGACACAGTGCTTCGTCTGCTGGGCGAATTCCGCGAGAAGATGGGCTACGGCGAGGACGGCAGCATCGCCGTGGACCGGATCAACCGCCTGATGCCCCAGGTGCTTAATGCGGCCGCGGGAAGCGACCGGCCGGTACTGGTGTTCAAGCGGATCATGCCGCTTTTGGAGGCGATCCTCAATCGAAGCTGCTATATTTCGCTGCTGCTGGAAAATCCGGGCGCCCTGGGGCACCTGGTGAAACTGGCGCGGATCAGTCCCTGGATCGTGTCTTTTCTCAGCTCGCACCCCCTTCTGCTCGATGAGCTCCTGGATCTTCGATCCCTTTATGCGCCGCTGGACCGGGAGGATCTGGCCCGGGAACTCCGCGAACGGCTGTCCAAGCTGCCGGCGGATGATCCGGAGTACCAGATGGATGAGATCCGGGTGTTCAAGCAGGTGAACATGTTCCGGATCGTTGCCGCGGACGTGACCGGGCACTTGCCCCTGATGAAAGTCAGCGACCGGCTGACCTATCTTGCCGAAACCATTCTCGAGACCACCCTGGAACTGGTCTGGCGGCAGATGGTGGAACGATACGGCCGGCCCTCCAACGTGGCCGAAGACGAGCAGGATATCGGTTTTGCGGTTATGGCATATGGCAAGCTCGGCGGCTATGAGCTGGGGTATCGATCCGACCTGGACCTGGTTTTCCTGCATACCGCAAAGCCCGGGCAAACCACCGGGGGACGCCTGCGGCCCATTGACAACAGCGAATTTTTTGGAAGGCTCGGCCAGCGGATTATTCATTTTCTCTCTGCGCCGACGGCCACCGGCAAGCTCTACGAAATTGACATGCGCCTGCGTCCCAGCGGCAATGCCGGCATCCTGGTCAGCCACATCGACGGTTTCGAGGACTACCAGATGAAAAGCGCTTGGATCTGGGAGCACCAGGCGATTATCAAGGCGCGTCCCATCATTGGGTCTGAGGATGTGGTACAGCGATTTAACAGGATCCGCAGGCGCGTGATTGCCGGCGCCCGGGACCCTGAAAATCTCGCCGGCACGGTTCTGGAAATGCGCAATCGCATGCGCCGGGCGCATGGGTCGACTTGTGCGGGCAACTTTGATTTAAAGCAAGACCCCGGCGGGGTCGTGGATATCGAATTTCTGCTCCAGTTTTTAATTCTCCGTCACGGGTACGAATATGCGGAACTCACCCGGTGGACAGACGTGGTCCGGCAATTAAATGCCCTGGCGCTATGCGGGATCATTGAGGATCTGGAAGCCCATGCCTTAAAGCAGGCCTACCTGATTTATCGCTATTTTGTCCATCGCATGAATCTTCACCAGAAAAGCGCCGTGCTTCCGGAAAACCGGTTTGCCGAACTGCGAAAACGGGTGGAGGGGATCTGGAGGAAATATTTTAATAAAAAAGTGGTTAAGTGTTAAGTGGTTAAGTGTTAAGGGTTGTAATGGCAAAGTGAAAAGTTCAAGTTCAAGGCGCCGCGAATCCCGAGGAATGAGGCGTACTTTTTGTACGTCGAATGACGAGGGATGAAGCGCAACGCAGAAATTGGGCTTTTCACTTTGCCATTCTATTTGAGCAGGTAGAAGCCGATGATGTTGTCGTAGGACTGGGCCATGGCATAATGGGCGCCAACGTGGAAGCCCTTGATGTTCTGGACGATGACATCGCGCTGGATCAGGGAGTTGTTGGCATCATCCAGACGGAATTCCACAGAGATCCGGTCGCCCACCTGGAATCTGGGGCTGACGCCTAATTTCATGCGAATGCCCGTGCGTGAGATGTCCACCACGGTCATGGCCCCCCATTGCTCAGCATTCCGGGAGGCTGCATGCGGGACGTGGTGTTTGTATATTCCCCGGAACTCGACGCCCTTGCGGTACTGCTTTCTTCTTTCCAGAAACACGGCATAACTGTGCCCGCATGAACAGTGCGCCTTGAGCTTTATGAACTTGTCTGCATCCTTGTACCTGGACATGTCCTTGGTAATGCTTTTCTGGCACTGGGGGCAGGTAATGGTGGCCTTGTTTTCGCTGTTGATGAATGCCTTTACGGTCAAAGCGGTTTTCCTCGCGGATGTTGACGCGTGTGTGGCTTTTTTCGGCCGTGGAGCGATTTCTGACAGTAAATTCAATGGGTATTGACTTATTCTTTTTCATATATTAACTATGATGCATCTGTCAAGGCAAATTAACATTTCGGAATAATTGTTTATTGTATTTAACTTTATGGCTGTGTCCGGTGCGTGCCCGACAATTGCGCACTGCATTGCACCTGGAAAAGGAGAATCAAATGAAAAAAGTCGAGGTGATTATCAAGCCGTTTAAACTCGATGACGTAAAGGAAGCGCTCACGGACATGGGCATCCATGGGATGACCGTATCCGAGGTCAAGGGCTACGGACGGCAGAAAGGGCATAAGGAGGTCTATCGCGGCGCTGAGTACGCCGTGGACTTTGTGCCCAAGCTCAAGATCGAGATTGCGGTGACAGAAGACATTCTCCAGGAAGTGCTCGACACGGTTGAAAAGGCGGCTTATACCGGAAAAATCGGGGACGGCAAGATTTTCGTGCTTCCCATGGAAGACGCCGTGCGCATCCGGACCAACGAGCGGGGCAGGGACGCCCTTTAGTGGTACCTCTAGTGGTATTGTTTCGGGTTGATGCCGTACTTGTTGACCTTGTAGGAGATTTTGCGCAGCGTGCTGCCCAGGGTCTGGGCGGCCTGGGACATGTTGCCGCGGTTATGCTTTAAGGCCTCGACGATCATTTCCCGCTCCAGCTTTTCCACCGCCTGGTCCATGGTCTGCGAAGGCAGGGTGCCCGACTCTTTGCCGGTCTGCAGGGTGGGCGGCAGATGGTAGGAATGGATGACCTTGTCCTCGCATAAAAGCACCGCCCGTTCAATGCAGTTTTCCAGTTCCCGGACGTTTCCCGGCCAGTGATAGGACATGAGCATGTCAATGGCCGGGGTGGAAAACCGCAGGATCTCTTTGTTGTTTTCCCGGACGTATTTTTCCAGGAAAAAGTCGGCCAGGGCCAGGACGTCGGTTTTGCGCTCCCGCAGCGGGGGCAGGTAAATGGGAAACACGTTGATCCGGTAGTAGAGGTCGCTTCTGAAAAGCCCTTCTGCCACAGACTGCTCCAGGTTCTTGTTGGTGGCTGCGAGAATGCGGACATCCACCTTCACGGTCTTGTTGCCGCCCACGCGTTCAAGCTCGCGCTCCTGGAGTACGCGCAGCAGCTTGGCCTGCACCTCGGGGCTGATGGCGCCGATCTCATCGAGAAACAGGGTCCCTTTGTGGGCGATCTCAAATTTTCCGGCCTTCTGGTGAATCGCGCCCGTAAACGCGCCCTTTTCATGCCCGAAAAGCTCGCTTTCAATCAGGTTGCCCGGCAGGGCCGCGCAGTTGACCTTGATAAAGGGGTGGCTGGAGCGGCTGCTGTTGTAGTGGATGGCGTTGGCCACCAGCTCCTTGCCCGTGCCGGACTCTCCCCGGATGAGCACGGTGGCGTTGCTCCTGGCCACCTGGGAGATCATCTGGTAGACCTCGCGCATCTTGTTGCTGTTGCCCACGATGTTTTTGATGCGGTATTTTTTTTCAAGCTCCATTCTGAGGCGCTCGTTTTCCGCCTCCAGCTTTTCTTTTTCCCGGCGCATGCGTTCCAAGTGAATCACCTGTGTGGCGATCATGGCCGCCACCACGGTCAGGATTTTTTCGCCTTCTGCCAGCGGGTATTCCGGGTCATAGGGAAGGTCCACGCCCAGGGCGCCGATAACCTGCTGTTCCCTTTTGATGGGCACGCAGATAAAGGAAAGTTCCTGACGGCCGGGACCGCTGCGCGATTTCGTGCGGTTTAAAAACCTGGGGGATTCGGAGATTTTCGGGATAGTCACGGCCTGGCCGGTTTCGATGACCTGGCCGGTAACACCCTCGCCCAGCTTGTAAACGCCCTTCTGCATGGCCGAGCGGGAAATGCCGTGGGCCACCTCGATGCTGATTTCGTTGCTCATGGGGTTTAGGATGGTGATCATGCCGCGAGACATGTTCATGCTGGCCGACAGGATGTCCAGGACGGTATACAGGGCTTTTTGAAGGTCGGCATGTTTGTTTAAGGCCTGGCTGATCTCATAGAGCAGGCTGATTTCATCGATTTTTTTCATGGAAACCGTTTGTTAAAGCGTCATTTGTCTTTTCGAGTAAATCATTGCGGGCCGCATCTGCCACCACGAAGATCACGAAGCGCACGAAGCAAAATAATTGAATAATTAAAATCTTCGTGATCTTCGTGTCCTTCGTGGTTGTGATGGAACATGTGTAATGATTTGTTTTGCAACGAATAACTCTTCCGCCTGCATTTTGGGTGTTCACGGAATGCAACATAGCCCGGATCCATCAAATGTGCAAGAATGCTTCAACGGGCGATTCAATTTTTCGGCTCACATGCGGATCCATTCATCTGCGAACTGCTCTTTTTGCCACGGCTTGAGCTCTGCGATTTCGTCGAGCGCCTCCCGGGTTTTGGGCTGTTTTTCGGCAAGCTGCCGGAGCGCGGCCTTGTTTAAGATCAGGGCCGGATCCATCTCCATCTGCTCGGCCTTTTCCTGCCGCCACTGCTTCAGATGCCGGATGCGGCGGGTAACCGCAGGGGACACGGATTTTGATTTGCCCCGCGGATAGCGGGGCCGCTGGTCCGGGGAAAGCATAAGCGCGGAATGGATTTCCCGCATCACGTCGGATCCGTACATATGGAACTGTTTTTTGCTTAAAAGCCTGGTTTTTTCCAGGCTCTCGCTGTCTTTGGGTTTTTGCCGGGCCAGCTCAAGCAGGGTCTGGTTGCCCAGGATTTTAAACGGCGGCCGGTCCTTTTTTCTTGCGATGCCGCGGCGGAATGCAAGCAGGTTTTCCAGGACGGCCAGGCTCTTGGGATCCAGGCGGCCGGCGCCCTTGATTTTTAAAAAAAGCGGATCCTGTTCACCGGGGGGGTCCGGACGAACCGCGGCAATATCCTCGCAGTGCTGTCGCACCCATTCCATCCGCCCCTTTTTTTCCAGGGTCGCTTTCATTTCCCGGTATAGCGGGATCAGGTAGCGCACGTCGTCTGCTGCATAGGAAATCATTTCCTCGGGCAGGGGGCGCATGGACCAGTCTTTTTTCTGGAATTTCTTGTCAAGCGGGATGTCAAAATGCCGCGCGATAACCGCTTCCAGGCTCGTGGCGCCATAGCCGAGAAACCGGGACGCAAGCTCGGTGTCAAAGAGGTTTTCCACGTTGATGCCGAAATCCCGGTACAGGCAGCGCATGTCATAGTCCGCGCCGTGAAAGATCTTCACGGTCCCGGGGTCTGCAAACATGGGTGCCAGTGCGGATAAATCCGCAATCGCCAGGGGATCGACAACGTAGCATCCCTCGGTGGTGCCCAGCTGCAGGAGGCAGACCTTTTCCTCGAAATGATGCATGGAGTCGGCCTCCAGGTCCGCGGCAACGGCGCTGTGGCGCGCAAGGCGTCCGGCCAGGTCTTCAAGCCCGGCCCGGGTCTGTATGTATTCAATTGCCAGAGGTTCCATGATTGCGGATACGGCTTGCTGCTTTTCCTTGGCCTGCGGAGGTCCCCGAGTTTTCCCTTGACCCCCGTGGCCATATTCTCTACATAAGGCCTGATGATCTCGTAAAAGTCCTGAAACCGTTATAAGCGCCAGGCAATAAAATGATAAATTTCTGTTTTTACTTAAACACTTAATCACTTAAAACTTAACACTGCCTGTAAAAAAGACTTTTTACAGGCCAATCATTTTTCAACTGCATAAATGACCATGCGGACAGAGTCAATGATCAATATCACATTTCCGGACGGAACAGTACGTGCGTTTGAATCCCCTGTGGACGGATTCACCGTGGCCGCCGGCATATCCGAAGGGTTTGCGCGCAAC
>JAIPEJ010000137.1 GCA_021737225.1 Desulfobacteraceae bacterium | reverse complement strand
GCCTTTTGCGGCAAATGCGCGGCCCGGAAGCCAGGGCAGCAGAAGGGGGGTAAACACCGCGCCCGCCAGTAGTCCCCCTGTGAGCATGAGAGCCGCCGGTATGCCGTGGGTGATTATATCCTCCCGGAAAGTGCCGGAAAAGCCCACCCCCCCGAGGACGAGGAAAAGCGGCAGAAGTACGGCCATCCATTTGAGCGCTGGGATAAACTCCATGGGCACCAGTACGGCACGTTCGGCAAGCGGAAATCGCTTGGTGCGCATCTCCGGGGTGGCTTTCATGCCCCGGTCCATGAATTCGGGCAAATCCGCGGCCCGGATCGGCCCGTAGGTCACGGAAAATCCGCAGGCCCGCTTGACTGCATGGGCTGCAATCCCGGGCGCGGAAAGCTGGGGAAGGATCAGGCGCCGGTGGGAAACGATTTTTTCGAGTCCGCTGGCCCTGAGTCGGCCCGCGAGTTCGTCGGTGCCGAAGGTGCCCTTGCCGGCCGCGCACCAGACATTGATGCCACTGGTGTCGAGCACCAGGATCCAGGCATTCCTGCCGCCAAAGGCCGAACGCAGCCTGTCAAAGCTCAGCTTGAAGTTGGCCGTCACCAGGACCGGGCTTTGATCATCCGGGGCGCCCAGTGCGTAAAGCCCCGGGTCCACGGTGTAATTCATGCGGCCGATGCCCAGCCGGGTTTTCAGGGTTCCCAGTTTGTCGGCAAATGTAAGCGCTCCGGAGACCCGGGGGATCTTGCCCGCGACTGTCAAGACGGTGTCAATGACAAAGGGCTGCCCCGGATCCGGCGGACTCGCCTGAGCCGCTGCATTTGTCGGTCAGCATCCGGATGTCGGGGTGTTTTGAGACAGCCCGATGCCCGCACTTGCGGGGGTAATTGTAAGATCCTGTTCTTCCGTGTTCCGGTGTGTTTTATCAGCCATTTTATCGCGACTTTCCCTCGATGAACCCGGGCCTGGCAAATGCCGGATTCGGATACGTGTAAAATCCTTTTCCGGTTTTGGCACCAAGGTTGCCGGAATCCACGTATTTTTTCAGAAAATCCGCGTTCTTTTTTTCCTGTGGGTCGTCTGTCTGCCTGGCCCAGTAGTCGGTGACCTTCCATGCCGTGTCAATGCCGATGCTGTCCATGAGGCCGAACGGCCCGATGTCCATGCCCATCACACCCATCCAGGAGCGGTCGATGTCTTCGACTGAAGCCACGTTGTTTGCCGCAAGGGTCTGGGCGGATTCAAGCAGTTGCATGAGCATGGCGTTGAACACGTAGCCGTTGTTCTCCTTTTTCAAAACAATGGGCACCTGGTTGATGCTCTTGGCAAAGGCTTCGATCAGCGCCACGGTATCCCGGGATGTGCCCGGGTGGGGCATGATGTCCACGATATAATTAAACCGGGTGTCGTGGAAGTGAAATGCCGCAAACTGTTCGGGTCGGCCCGTGGCCCCGGCAAACATGGAGGGCAGCAGCGAGGAAGTGTTGGTGGTGAATATGGTGTGCTCCGGGCAGATTGCGTTGAACCGGGCAAACACCTTTGCCTTGAGTTCGGGGTCCTCGGGCACGGATTCGCTGATGAAATCCGCGGATCTGCCGGCCTGCTCCGGGTCGGTTTCAGTCCGGATGCGCGCAAGCGCGGCATCCGCCGCCTGCTGGTCGATCCGGGAGCTTTTCATGTAATTCCGGGCCAGCCGGCCCAGGCGCTCTTTTGCCTTGTCTATCATATCCTGGCTGATATCATGCAGGATCACGTCATACCCGCAAACCGCACACTGAAACCCGATCTGCTGGCCCATGGTGCCGGAGCCGACGATCAATACCGTTGAAATATCCTCCGCTTTCAAATCCTTCTCCCTGTGCTTCGTGCACTTCGTGGTCTTCGTGGTTATGCTTCCATCTTTTCCACCCGGCACAGCAGCGCCTTGATGGGAACGGAGCCGGTCACCGGGCAAAGCGGTTCGTCATCGGTGATCATGTTGATGTTGACCCGTTTCCAACCGTTTTCCACCCCGTACCAGAACCCGTGGTGCGAATGCACCACCCGGGGGTCGATGTCCTCGAAATACCGGGCGCGGATTTCCACGCGTCCCCTGGGTGAAGTCAGGTATACCCATTCCCCGTCTTCAATGTCAAGCTTGCGGGCGGTATCCGGGTGGATCTGGAGCTCCGGATCCGGGGCCCGCTTTTTGAGCGAGGCGATGTTGCGGTGCGAGGAGTGGTAGTAGACCAGCAGGCGGCCGCCGGTGGTCAGCACCAGGGGGTAGTCTTCTGCCAGGTCGGGCCGGCTTGCCGGGCTTTCCCCGGGCTCGCGGAACACGGGCAGCGGGGCAAGTCCCAGGTCTTCCAGGAAACCGGCATACAGGGCCACCTTGCCCGAAAGGGTCCGGAACTTGCCCTTTTTTTCGTAGCTTTTGTATTTGAATCCGCCGAAGTACCAGCCGTCTTCCTTGAACTCTTCGTACGTGATGCCCACAGGCTCCAGCCGGTAATCCAGGGCCTGGCGCACGGTTTTGAAATAGTCGTCCATGCCGATTTTGCCGGCCAGGTCGATTAAAATCTGCTTTTCATCCCGGCATTCGGGCAGGGGTTCGACGGCCTTGGGCTGGCAGAACACGTGGCTTTTCATGAGCAAATCTTCAACGTCGTCACGCTCGGTCCAGTGCGCCGGCGGAAGGATTACGTCCGCCAGTTCCGTGGTGGGGGTGTGAAAGTAGTCCACGGCAAACAGGAAGTCGAGCTTTTCATAGACTTCGCGCACCCGCTGCGAATTGGGATAGGCGCATACGCTGTTGTTGGCAAACAGTCCCACCACTTTTACGGGATAGGGGTTTTCGTCTGTAATTGCCGGCCACACGGTCTGGGGCGGCGAGGGAATCGGGATAAAGCGGATCAGGGGAAAGCGGTCGATGCCGAGTTTCTTTTGCGCCTGCTCCTTGGGCAGGTTTAAAAACGGGTCGTGGTCGGATCCGTAGCAGGCACGCCTGTGCGTGGGCGGCGGCATGCGCAGATTGCCGCCGGGCACTTCCAGGTTGCCGGTTATGGCTGCCAGCATGGTCAGTGCACGGGTCAGGTCAAAGGCGTCATTTGCCTGGCAGACCCCGCCCATGCCGGGGCCGACTGCGGCCGGGGCGTTCTCGGCAAACGCGCTTGCCGCGGCCCGAATCTGGTCTGCGGGCACCCATGTCACCGGCTCGGTTTTTTCCGGGGTAAACTCGGAAACATGCGCGCGCAGCTCCTCGAATCCCTCGGTCCAGTTTTCCACGAACGCCTTGTCATAGAGTTCGTTTTCGATAATCACGTGCATGAAGCACAGGGCCATGGCCACGTCCGTGCCCGGGCGGATCTGCAGCCAGTGATCGGCCTTTTTTGCCATGCGTGTTCCGCGTGGATCGACCACAATGAGTTTGGCCCCGTTTTTCAGCCCGTCGCGGATGTCGTTCATGTACAGGCCGGGCCAGGATTTTTCCGGGTTGTGCGCCCACAAAAGCATGCACCGGCTGTTTGCATAGTCCGGGTCTGACAGGCCGAATCCGCAGGTGGCCGCACTTCCCATCACAATGGGCCCGCCGCTCATATTCGATGGCGCCATGAAATTGGGAGATCCGAAGCAGGTGAGAAAGCGATTTAAGTAAGGGGCCAGGCCCCGGGTGGTGCCGGATCCGAAAACCACGGATTCCGCGCCGAACTTTTCCCGGGCATCTGTCATCTTGTCTGCGATGATGGAAAGGGCATGATCCCAGGAAGTCTTTTCAAACCCGGTTTTCGACTTGACCAGCGGCGTGGTGATGCGTTCGGGATGATAGACGATTTCCGGGTTGGCCGTTCCCTTGGGGCAGATATAGCCGCGGCTGATGGGGTGCGCCTTGTCTCCCCGTACGCTTTTGAGCTTTTCGTCTTCGATTTCCAGCTCCACGCCGCAGCGCGAGTGACACTCAAAACAGATGCTTTTCACGGTTCGGGTTGTCATTAACGACTCCTTTGTTAAAACTACAGTGCAGTTTCTTTTGCTGAATGTATTTAACACGAAGAGCACGAAGAGCACGAAAGTATAATAATATAAAACAAATACTTCGTGTTCTTCGTGGTTATTGCATCTGCATCATCATACGTGTGGCCGCCTTCATGTCCTGATTATATTGTTCACATTCATTTTTTTCCACAAACAGGTGCCGGAAATGCCGGGCGCCTTCGATCAGGGTGATGATGCGGGCCGCGGTGCGCACGGTATCCTGCTGTTCGATTATCCCTGCATCGGCAGCCTTCTGGATTTCCTTTGCCAGAAAGCGTCGAAAAGCGTTGTAAAGCCCCTCGATCTTTTCTTGAATTCGGGGTCTGCGGAAACTTACGGCAAGCAGGGAAAATGATCCCGCGATATGAATTTTTTCATAATATTCCCGGCTCCAGATGATTTCCAGCAGTCTTTCCAGGCGCGCTTCCGGAGAAAGACCCTCCAGTTCCACGCTGCGAAGCAGGCGGTCGTATTCTTCAATCACGTAATCCACCAGCTCCAGGGTCAGGTTTTCCTTGTTTCCGAAATAATGGAGGATCAGGCTGGGATGAATGTTGATGCGCGCGGCAACCTTGGCAATGGAGGCGCCTTCAAAACCCCGTTCCAGGATGGTCTGGTAAAAGCTTTTGACGATCTCCGGCTTGCGGATTTCAGCGTTTTGCCGCTGCCGTCCGTTTTTCCGGCTGGTCTTTGGCATGCTCCACCTTGTGGCGTGCTGATGATTGCTTTTCAGGAGATTCCCTGTAAAAGACCCTCCCCCGGCCGAGGCACAGGAGAGGGTCTTCAGGAGGGGGCATCTGAAAAAACAATTAATTGAATGGTTAGTGAGTTAATACGGAAAATTTTATGCTGTGTCAATAGTAAATCAGTTAGCCGGGGACAGATTTTAAATCTGTCCCCGCGAGCCTTGATCCGTGTAAAAATTTGAAACGCTCAATTTAGGATGAAACATCATCAGTCAAGTCCGTACCAGTGCAGCGGGCTTAAAAACCGGGTTATGCTGCGGGTCATGTCCCCGAGCACGGAAAACGGCATGGTCGTGGTGATTGATCCCATATAGGTATAGGTTTCCTGCTCGTAATCAGAGCCCACGTAGGGATTGTACACGATATTGGCAAAGTCCGGGGAGTTGAGGTTCTGGCTTTCCCCGCTTTTGATCTCGTAGCTTTCATTGACCAGGTAGGCCCCGGCAATGTCAATGCTTACGCCGTTTGCAAAATGAATGCCCAGTCCGGCGCCGTAGGAATGCAAATCCGGCAGGGCCATTAACAGGTCATAATTTTCATCCGGAACCGAGCTTTCCCGCCATTCATAGCCCAGGCGCAGGTCCAGCCAGTCCGTGACAGACAGCTCCAGTCCCGCGGCCCAGTCCAGGGTATCTTCAAAATTGCGTTCAATCACGAGCGTGCTGTTGCCCCCGGCGTATCCGCCGAACTTGGCCACCCGGAGAAGCTGGATGCTCTGGTCGAATTCGTACTTGTCGCGTTCCAGCACCGACCAGTCGGCCCATTTAAGGTCAAACATCAGGCGCAGGAACTCGAAGGGCTGGAGCTTGAAGCCCATCTGGGCTCGCTGCGGAAACTCGATTTCCGAGGTGACCACACCGCTCTGGCTGGGTACGCCGCTGGTGGGAAGGTCGAGCATGGCCGAAAGCCTGCGGGTGCCCAACGGACCGCGGCCGAACCAGTCCACGAAATTCTGCCACCCCTCGGTATAGTCAATTTGGTAACTGCCGTGCAGGTAAACCTTGATGGGGCTCTGGTAGACCGCCCCCAGGCTGATCCAGTCCCAGGGTTCGTAGAGCAGGCCCAGGTTGTAGTTGGGGCTGAAATCGCTGCGCATGTCCAGCTGCAGGGTTGCCAGCTTGTCATACGGACTCAGGCCGCCGCCGAAAAATGGCTCATCATAGTAGAGCTGGGTAAATGGCGGAATCATCATGCCCTCGGTGGCATCTCCCAGGATGCGTGACAGGGCCAGCAGGTCGTGCGGGGTGCGCATATCGAGTTCCGCGCCCATTGCGGTCTGGCCCATGCCCACGGAAAGTCCCATGGACAGACTTGGTGTAACCTCGTAGCTAGCTGCAGGCGCGGCATAGACCAAGTGCTGCCAGTATACGGACTTGCCGCCGTACCGGGTGGGATCGTCCTTGTCCCCGTGCACGAGCCCAACGGCAAACGGCGCGTAATTGCCGATGGCAAAAGTCCACCTGGATCCCGGGCTCCTTGATGAGGCGCCCAGCGACGGGCCGGCCAGGAAGTCTATGGTTTCGTCTACCAGGGGCACGTACATGCGGCCGCCGGAATTGGTCCCCTCCGTGGTGTCGCCTTCGGCGTAGATGGGATCTTCCTCCTGGTATTCGCCTTCCAGGAATCCTTCGAAATTTTCGTCTTTTGTAAACCTGGAGGTCTTTTCAATCACCGGGATGGTCAGGCCCATGCCCAGGTGCTTGCCTTCCGGCAGAAGGGAGAGCCCGGCAGGGTTGTAGTGTATTGCCATGTGGCCCGGCGGCCGGGCGGTTACCGCATTGCCCAGGGAAATGGCCTGGGTGGAAATCGCCATCTGCTCGTTAAACGAGGCGCACGTCGGCTGCGGCCGCACCAGAAGTGCCGCCATACAGGCGATTGCGGCCGGGAGCATAAGCAGACGCAGAAGGTGCATGTTGTCGCGCTTGATTTTCCTGTCTTGTCCCATGGGCTCTTAACTCAAGTCAAACTGCAGCGGGATGCGCAGGGAGAATGTGAAATCCGGATCATCATCGGTGAATCCGGTGCCCACGCCGACAATGATTGACTGCTTCGGGGAAAGCCGCCAGTTTGTGCTCAGGTTCAGGCTGGAATAGACAATATCCCCGGAATCGGTGGGCGGCTCGTTTTGCCATTGATACTCGGTGTTCAGGCCGTAGGTGTAGGAAAAGGAAAGAGACAGCGAAACCTTGTAGGACAGGGCATATCCAAAGCCCAGGGCGCCGCTGATACGGTCTCCCGGGTCCACCTCGGTCAGGATCCGGCTTCCCCGCCGCTGCTTGAGATCGTCTTTTCCAAACCGGTGCTTGTAGTTCAGGCTGGCAAAGGCGCTGACCGGATCAAACGGGTGGTAGATCGAAAAACCCGCTGAAGCTGCGTAAAGCCCGCTGCCCGTGGAAAGCTCGGTCTCCGGGTTGATTTCGTAATCTCCCCGGCTTGCGGGCAGGGTGCCCCGCAGGTGCAGGATTGGTGATGGCCAGCCGTTTCCGGCTTTGAAGGGCTGATACTTGAACCCCACCGAGCTGTCGCCCAGGTCATGGACTTCTTCTGAACCGTTTTCTCCCACTTTGTCATACTTATAAACAAATGCGGCATCCGCATCCATGGTCAGGTTGTCCAGCAGCGCGATTTCCGCGACGATGTGATTGGAAAGGTTGTGATTGGCGTGATGTTCAAGTCGTGTGGAGCCTTCTTCCGAACGGCTCAGCACGTCATAGGAATGATAGGCGTAGTTAAGTTTGTATCTCAACTTTCGGGGAAGCTAAACAAGCTTTAAACTTCCGATATTAGATTCAATTTATTGTCATCAAGACCAAAAAATGTGATCGCAGCTCCCATTACGGCATCCATAACGCTCTGTATAATTTTCTCGGAGATTGCTTT
>JAIPEJ010000136.1 GCA_021737225.1 Desulfobacteraceae bacterium | reverse complement strand
GCCTGCCGCGCTGGGCACGGCGCAGGCAGGCCCCATCAACGCCGGTATTCCTGCCACCGGTGACATATTCTTCCTTCTGATTCTTCCCTTTTTATAATTCCCTTTTTGCTTTTCGTTTCTTCTTCCCGTTTGCTTCAATCCGTATAGAAAATTCGATTCTCATCCTGTCTTTACTTCGCCTTTGGCATGGTTGAGTTTGTGGGCTCAACAACACTGCCGGAGGTTTGAGATGAGCCAGATGATCCGATGCAAACATTGTCACCGATGGGTTCCTGCCAATCCCCGCATTAAGGATCAACAATATTGCGGGCGAAAAAAATGCCAAAGAGCCCGAAAGACAGAGTGGCAAAGGAGCAGACTTAAAGTCGATCCCCAATACAAAGCCAACCAGGATGAAGCCCGCGCCAAATGGCGACGCAAAAATTCCGGATATTCAAAACAATACCGGGATGCAAATCCGGCGTATTGCGACAGCAACCGCACGCTTCAAAAAAAGCGGGACCAAAAGCGGCAAAATAAAATGTCAGGCCTGCCCCTGCCGGGTATCGGCCCTGCCCATATGAACGCGTTAGTGGCTGAAAATATCCTTAAACAGTAGCTTACAATGAATCGACAGGCAATCTTCAAAAGATGGACGCGTCAATCCAATTAATTGGTTTAAAACCGGGAAGTTATATCGTTTTGCCGAAAATCGACGATCTTGCAAAGATGGACGCGTCAGAAGAACAATTTGTCGTAATACCAGTCATATATATCGATCTTGCAAAGATGGACAGTATTGACCGCCGCAAATTGCCTCCATATGGTGACGGCATTATCGATAACCGGGATCCATTCCAAAAAGGAGGCTGATGATGAAAATCGAAAAACGGCCCATCGTGGCGAATCGAATCCGACAGATCCAGGGCAGCTCTGCTTTTATTGAACACAAATTTCTGCGGCACGGGTTCTGGACGACTCTGGATCACCGGGAGCTGCTTCTCTATATTTTTCTGATCATGGTGGCCGACCGGCAGGGGCTTTCCTATTACAGCTATGACAAAATCTGCACCATACTGCGCATTACCGTAGATCAATACATCACCGCGCGTAACGGTTTGATCGAAAAAGACCTGATCACCTTAACTGATCGGGCAGACCGCCAAGGTACGGTTATACCGGGATCATTTGCGTCAGCGCTGTCAGAACAAAAAACAGGAAATTTGGCCGCAATGGTCCCGAATCAAAATTTACAGGCAGTACGAACGTATGCGGAATGAAATGGTGTCTAATTTATTATTATTGGATTCAGTTGGTTATAAAATGGGAGGACTCCGATAACCGGCGAAGGTGGGGGCGGTAGAAACCGCCACTGGGCAGGTAGCCCCCGGCATCCTGCCGACATTAACACCGTCCCTTCGGGACCCAAATTAAAAAGCAAGAGACAAGCCCTATGCAGAACATCTGCGGACAAAACCGCTGAAACATTTATTTTCCCGGAATAACTTAAAATAAAGCCCATTGGCAGTCCGCTGCGCAATATAGGTAGAAAGACAAAAAAATAGCGGATCACGAAAAAAATAATCTCAAACCCGAGTTACAGATAGGAGGCAATATGCCGAAGAAAAAATCACTTTTAAGCACCGGACTCATGGCCCTTGCGTGCCTTGTATTCCTGTGCCCGGCCGGCTCGGTCTCGGCCTTTCAGCCAGGTGGGTCCGAACTGGACGCTGAGCAGTTAAAGGCCGGGATCGCCGAGCGCGTGGACAACATGCTTGCCCAGCAGCAGCAGCCTGGCAACGGCAGTCAAAGACCGCTTATCACCGGGGAGAACATCCGGTTAAAACAGGTGGAGACTGTTTCCGTGGCCGTGGATGGCCGGGAAATCACCCTTTATGCCGTAAAGGCGGGGTTGGAATTTTCCGGCGGCAAGACGGCCGAGGATATTATGATGGTCGTGGACCGCACGGGACGGCTGGAAGTCAACGTAAGCCAGGTAAACACCGGCCGGAGCCCCTTCCAGGCGGCCAAGGACCGGCTCAAGAAAACAGAGATCGACCCCTCGCTGGGCAAGACGATTTATTCCGGCTCCGGCGATCAGGAACTGGTGCTGGTCTCTTCTCCGTTTTGCCCGTACTGCCGCAAGGCCTTTGCGTATTTCGCGGAACACACGGATCAGATTTCCGAGTGGCGAATGATGCACATGACCTATCAGGGCCAGTTCGGTTCCAACGCGGCTGTCTGGGCCATGAGCGACGGCATGGACGCTGTGGAGCCGCTGGAACTGATGCGCTTTGCCTACACCGAGCTTGAACCCCCCGAAAGCAACGCTGCGGGGAAAAGAAGCCAGGAAGTGATCGCCCAGTTCATGGAAAAATTTTCCGAACTAAAAGAAAGATGGGGGACCGCGGAGCAAGGCCGGTACTTCCTGAAGGGCAAATACGCGGACAAGGCCCGGCAGCAATCGCGTCGCGCAGGAAACGAGCTGAAAGTCCAGGCGACACCCAAGGCATTTATCAACGGCATCCCGGTTACGGGGTGGGCCCCGGCTCGTTATGCGGACCTACTGAATACAAAAAAAGAAAGCAAAAAGGAGGCACTGTATGGACAAGAGCAATAAGACCACTTCCCGTTTTCAGTTCAAGGCGCAGGATCCCAAAGAGGTCGATTCCGTGGCGCAACGGTTCGAGCAACTCTCCGATAACGACAAGGGCATGGTTCTGCGGAAAGTGGGCGTGACTTACCTGCAGTCGCGCTGGCGGCCCTTGATCCCCACCCCGGAGTTGCGGCCGGTTATCAACATGCTGGGTCGCCTTTCGACATTGATCAACCTGGTGATGCGGCTGTTTACCAGCCGGAAGCTCCCCGTGGAGGACCTGTCGGTCATTTCCGAAACAAGG
Source organism: Desulfobacteraceae bacterium (assembly GCA_021737225.1). GTDB lineage: Bacteria > Desulfobacterota > Desulfobacteria > Desulfobacterales > Desulfosalsimonadaceae > Desulfosalsimonas. Next base: position 4,758 of record JAIPEJ010000136.1, on the reverse strand, counting down.
ATTCGCGAGGATGTTGTCGAGCCGGTCGTGGAAATCCTTCAGGCCAAGGCCCGGGAGATCGAGGCGGTGCTGGACACAAACAAGGAGAACTCCAGCGGGAAGGGCAAGGAGAAAAAGGAGAACAAGGGCAGTCCAAAAGAAGCCCAGCCCCGGAAATCCGAGCCGGACACCGAAGAGGAGCCCGCACTTGAAGCCAGCGCCGAACCTCAAATTGCAGCGCAAAATTAGCATATACGCCCTTTTGGGATGTGTGATAACGGGCCTGCTCGGAAGTCCGGGCCCGACACACGCCAGGGAGGGAGGGATAGAGGCGGAAGAGGAAGAGATGGATACGAACTTTTTGGCCCGACTGTTTATCCAGGCCGAGGAAGCCACCGGGATCCCCAGGCGATTGTTTGCGGCAATAGCCGCACAGGAAAGCTCCTTTCATCTGTGGAGCATCAATCTCGACGGCCGCAATCACTATCCGGCAACTAAAAGAGAGGCGCTGGACCGGATCGGTAATTGCCAGAATTTTGACCTGGGACTCATGCAGATAAATTCGATGTGGCTGCCCCGTTTCGGCGTCTCTGCCGAGGACGCGCTTGATCCCACCATGAACGTGCTGCTTGGCTCGACCATTTTACTGGACTGCATCGACAGATACGGCCTTTGGGACGGAATCGCCTGCTATCATGCCGGCAACCCCCGGAGGCAACGGGGGGTGGCGTATGCGGCGAAAGTAGTCGCGAAATGGCAAAGCTTGAAAAACATAAATCCCGGCGACGACGAAACCGAAAGAGAGTGAGTTATGGAGAAAAATCGTTCAGCAGCCGTTGAGAAGGCAAAACGGCAGGGAGCGCAAAAGAATTTCTTTATTACCGGCCCCACGGGATGGGGATTGGCGGAGATTTTGCCGCGCGTGGACATGGTGGCCCGGCTGTTTACCGACCTGTTTTTCGAGCAGAAAATCCCCCGCGAGTTTTTCGATGAACAGAAAAACCAGCTTTACAGCTACATCGAGGGCATTGACGACTGGGTATCGGAGAACTCGGAACTTCTCTTGCGGGCCGGCCTGCTCAACAATGCCGGAAACGACTATGTTCAGCTGTACAAAAACGGCATCAAGAAGAAAAAGACCATGTATTTAAACACTCAAATCGGCCTCAATGCCTATTATTCGTTTCTCAAGTGCGACGCCCTGAGTGCGTTAATGACCCTCGGCCTGCGGCAGGATGACATCAAATCCGATGAATATAAAAGAAGCGCCAGCAAAATCTTTGGCCTAATAGAGCAGCTCAAAAGCGAAATTACCGACAGGCGAGAGTTCATATGCGAATGCCGGAAGTAGAATGGCCCGAAGAGCTAATTGAGGAACTCCCGTCCAACAAGGACTTTCTCAATGTCAAGCTGCGACACGTTGAGGACATGCTCTATCGGCTGCGTCCCTATGTTGATTGTCTGGCAAGCCTGCCCGGGGTGCAGGGCAGAAAAGACATCAAGGAAGTGATCTGGTTTGTGATGCGTGAATTTACCGGATACTTCTGGGATCTGCCGGCCTCTCGGGACTATCACCATAGTGAACGCTGGGGCCTGCTTTGTCACAGCCTGGAGGTAGCTTTGGGCCGCGCCGATGTGGCCTCAAAACGCGTGGCCGTGGATACCGAGGGCAATCCCAGCGCAGAGGCCGGCAGAAAACATCGCGGCGAGCAGGTGTTAATCGCATGGCTCTCGGGCCTGTTCCATGACAGCGGCAAAATCTTTGACATAGATCTCGTATACTCCGGTTCCGACCGCGACATCCACTACCACCCCTTCCGGGGCAATGTGCTGGGCTTTAAGCTCAAGCACCCGGAACGAAACATTTCCATTCGGTGGCGCGAAAGCCGGGGGATGCGACATGCCCGGCGCAACCTTGCCATGTGCATGAACCTGCTCCCGCTCGATCTTTTAAAGCAGCTCCGGCAGGATCAACTGCTGGCCTTGTTTGACGGACTTATCGAAGACGGCGACGCGGCTGACCAGGAAAGCGTGGCCGCCTACAGGTCCGAGAAGGACTCGGAATACATCGGCCAGGCGATAAAGCTCTTCGCCCGGGACAGCTTCAGGGCAAAGGACAATTATGGGAGGACCCAGCCCCGGGTGCTTGCCCTGGGCCAGAACACCTATGCGATGGTCAACCCGGTGGCCCTGCAGGCCATTGCCTATTACATCCAAACCGAGCTGGGCGGTGAGACCTACACCAAGGACCAGGTTACAAGCTATCTGGTCCAGCAGCGACTCATCTACGCCTCCAACGAGGATGAGACTTCCGGCAACTATTTTTTGAAGCTGGCCGGATATTTGAAAAAGACCCGGGTCAACTTCCACATCATCTTTGCCCGCGGCGACCTGTTTGCCGACGTAGACACATCCACGCTGCCGACATTCAAGCTCGAAGACGATAAGGAGGTCCGCGACAAGATCCGGCGCATTACGGGCTTTGAGCCGCCCGATGAGTGGTTTTTGACACCGAAATCAAAAAGCCCGGAAAGCAAAAAATAAGGCTTGCAGACAATCAAGGAGGATGTGAATGCAAAGCGATCATGAGAAGGAAGTCTACGATTTTTTGGCCGGAAAAATGCTTTCTGCGGCCGACAGGAAAAAACAGAAAGAGGTGCTGCTCTTCTGGACCGACCTTGTTGCCGGGGATTTTGAGCGAAACATCGCAACGGCCGGCCTGGACAGCGAAGATAAGGCCTACATCCGGAAAACCACGGAAAACTGGTTTTACAGCACGCTGCTGGAAATTCTTTTCGAGATGGGCGAATCCGACCAGGACCCGGCGGCCTGCCGGATCAGGCTCAAGAAAGCCGTATTGGCCAGGGTGCGCAACATAATAAAAGACCTGCTTTTTGAAAGAAAGTCAGGAGAGCGGCAGGAGGCTTCGGGAGGAAAGACGGAAAAGAAAGAAGACGAAAAGGACGTTGCCGAGTCTTTTCACCCGGAGCGAACAAACCGGTCAGGCCTTCGGATTTCACACCTAAACCCCGGGGTCCAGGATACCGTTTTCATGGATCCGTTCTCAGATGCGGAAACCCAGTATTTGTGCAGGGAAATACTTTCAGAAAACAATGCCGGGCATAAAGGCGGCATCCGCGCTTTTCTGGGCAAGCAGGGCGGCGGCGTGCCGGCAAAGCTTTCCGATGAAGACGTGGGCGTGTTTCTGGCCAAACAGGCGCACCTGGAGACACTGCGGGCGCAGCTGGCCAACAAGAGGCATTCAGACGCAAGCGAGGTCTAAATATGAAAAACAAACTCATGTGCTGCCTGCTGACGCTTTTTTTGTCAGTTGCAGTTTTAACGGCACCCGCTTTTGCCGCCGAGGCCGAGGAGAAGCCATCGTCAAAGGATAAAGCCTTTGAGCGTTCCCTCAACGGCCAGTTTCCCATGACCCCCGAGCAGATCGAAAAGCTCAAGCGACGCATGAACGGCACCAAAAAAGCGGTCCACAAAAGAACTCCGCCGAAAATGATTAACCGGACGCGCCGGCTGAGTTTTGAGACCGGCAAAAAGTCGCCGGTCGTTCGGATCGCGCCCGGGTACGTCACCACGATCTCCTTTTTCGACTCAACCGGCAGGCCCTGGCCAGTTACCAGTGTTGTCCTGGGAAACCCCAACTATTACAACGTCCAGCGGCCGGACAACCAGAACAACGTAATCACGATCGCCGCCTTAAAGGATTACGTGGACTCCAACCTGGCGCTGACGTTTAAGTCCCAGCACATGCCCAGCACGATCCAGCTAAAGACCGTGTCCGGCCAGGACGGAGAGGAAACCGATTCACTGGTGGTTTTCCGGGCCGACCAGCGCGGCCCGAACGCCGAGCAGCCCATGATCGGCCCGGAGCCGGATCCGACCATAGATTCTGTGCTGATGCAATTCCTGGACAATGTGCCGCCGGAGGAAGCCCGGCGCATCCGGCTATTGTCCGGCGGCGACAGCGGCCACGAAGCCCGGGAGGACCGCCAGGGAGTTGCCCTGTGGTCGTACCAGGACTCCTTGTATTTAAGAACGAGGCACCCGCTTACCTGGCCCGCCTGGAACGCGGTGGCCAAAGGCCCGGGCGGGGTTCGGGTATACGAGCTGTCCCGAGTGCCCTCGCTTATGATTTCTGATAACGGCGGCAGCGTTGTCTACGATGTGGGGGAAACCTTTTATGACCAATAATCAAGGAAACTCTTTAATGGATCGGTTTAAGAACCGGAGTCGGCCCCGCAAGCCGTGGCTCTTGATGGTGGCCGGCGCTTTGCTGGTTGCCTGCTTTATTGTGGTATTTGCGGTTTACCAAATGGGGACAGACCCCGCGATCCGGGGGGAGGCCAATACAAGGGCCATGCGCAACGATGTCAAGTCCACGCCCGGCGGTGACGCATCCCGGGAATACCGCAAAAAAATCGAAGAATTAAACAGACAGCAGGCCGAAAGCGCCGAGAATGAGGGCAAGTCCTACATCCCCTCGGTAGAGGGCCAGGTGTCTAATGAGGAGGCCCTGGAGGAAAACGGCCCGGATGATGCAGGGAAAACGACCCTCGAACAAGACCGGGCCGAGCCGGATGCTCGCAAGAGGCAAAGGAAAAAAGATGAGGCCAACGCCCAGGTCCGCGCTATGGAAAAGCGCATGCAGCAGATGCAGGCGCGGATGCAGGCGCTTCAACAGCGACAACAGCCCCGCGGGCAAAGCCAGTACCGGCATGATACATCGGAGCAGGACTACTCCCGGCAGTACGGCAAGCAGAT
>JAIPEJ010000135.1 GCA_021737225.1 Desulfobacteraceae bacterium | reverse complement strand
GGCGAAATAGGCCACGATCCCGGTCAGTGCCAGGCCTCCGGCCATCCAGTTGTACACGCTGCGGATAAAACTGTTGACCCGTACCTGGGTGCGGGCGTCCTGGCGGGTGGTTGCGGTGTCTGCCATTGGTGCCTCCTTTTTTGGATAGAGCTATATAATCGATAACAAACGAATAGATGCTTGTGCAATCGGACTGTAGATCTGAAATAAGATAACACATCCGGCGGCGTTTTCAAGACAGATCGTTTTCAAACAGGTGTTTTTCGGTTCATGAGACGAAAACAGGTATATCAGCACCTCATTGAAGTAGCGGAAAAAATAGGGATCCGGGTTATTGAGCAGAACCTGCGCGCCACCGGGGTCAATGCGCAAAGCGGACTGTGCCGGGTAAAGGGCGAGTCGGTTTTTATCATGGACAAGAAACTGACGGTTAATGAAAAAATCCAGGCCCTGTCTGCCTGCCTGAAACAAATGCCCCTGGAGGATATTTACATCATGCCCGCGGTCCGCGACCTGCTGGACCCGTCTTTGTAAGTTTTTTGCTGCTCGACTGAATTGACCCGTTTTATTTCCAATTGCCTGCCCACCGGAAATTCCTTTTTTCAATTCATATATTTAAGTCCAACTTGTAGATTTGTTGCCTGAAATGCCAACAGGGCGGAGGTTAATTCGTGCCTGTGGCCGGATTTGGTTGCTTTGGACAAAAGTTTACATAATATTTCTTATCAGACGTTATAACAATTTCGCGTTCCGGTCCGGGGGGCAAACCATTTGATTTTGGATTGAATGATTGCCCCGGGTATGCTAGTTTTACATGTTCGACAAAAAGGCGGGAAAAATCAATGTCACAACACGAGCAGACCATAACCACAGAGCGGAAAATTTTTTCCGTCTCAGAACTGACCTCGCGGATTAAATCGTTACTGGAAACATCCTATCCATTTGTCTGGATTTCCGGGGAAATCTCAAATCTCCGCGTGCCTGCCTCCGGCCATTACTATTTTACGTTAAAGGATCCGGAGGCCCGGATCCAGGCGGTCATGTTCCGGGGCCAGAATCGGAATCTGAAGTTCATGCCCGAAGACGGCATGACAGTTACGGGATTCGGCCGGGTATCGGTGTATGCGCCCCGGGGCAATTACCAGGTGATCCTGGAATACCTGGAACCTTCCGGCGCAGGTGCCCTTCAGGCGGCATTTGAGCAGCTCAAGGCCAAGCTGGCCGATGAAGGCCTTTTTGACGAACAGTACAAGAAAAAAATTCCCTTTCTGCCGGCAAAGGTTGCGGTGATCAGCTCTGCAACCGGCTCGGTGGTTCATGATATCCTGCGGGTCATGCACCGCCGCTTTCCCGACATGCCGGTGGTAATCATACCTGCGGCAGTCCAGGGCGACGAAGCTGTCGCCCAGCTCACGGCTGCACTGCACCTGGCAGATGCACATGCCGGTGCCGACGTTGCAATTATTGCCCGGGGCGGCGGCTCGCTGGAAGACCTGGCAGCCTTTAATTCTGAGGAAGTGGCCCGGGCGATTTTTGCCTCCCGGGTGCCGGTGATATCCGCAGTGGGCCACGAGACCGATTTCACCATTGCCGATTTTGTTTCAGACCTGCGTGCGCCCACGCCGTCTGCCGCAGCCGAGCTGGCCGTGCCGGTTAAGGCGGACGTATTATACACGCTTCAGGCCTATACCCGCAGGATGCACGCGCGGATTTCCAGGCAGATCCAGGAGCAGCGCCAATACCTGGAAAAACTGGGCCGCCGCATGATCCATCCCAGGCGGCGGCTCGATGATTTGCGTCTTCGGCTGGACGAGGATTATACTAGGTTAAAAAACGCCATGGACCGGCTGGTTGCCCGGAAGCGCGAGCGCCTGACCTGGCAGAAAAAACGCCTTTTTGCCGCGCCGATCCAGGCGCGCATCCGGGCTCTGGCAGATCGCAGGGCCCACCTGGACGGCCGGTTAAAGACCGCGGCTGCCGCTGAAGTGCAGCGCAAGCGCGCCTCGCTCGAATCTCTTTACGGCCGCATGTATGCTCTGAGCCCGGCTGCCGTGCTCGAGCGCGGCTACAGTATCACCCGACACCTGCCCGACGGTGCGGTGCTAACGAATGCCGCCACGGCAGAACCCGGCCGGGATGTTGAAGTATTGCTTGCAAAAGGAAGTATAACTGCTCGTATTCAAAAGGTAAATAAAAATGGCAAAAAAGAGTTTTGAAGAGTCCATGAACCAGCTCGAAAAAATCGTCGAGGAGCTGGAAGCCGGCAACCTGCCCCTGGACAAGGCGCTCAAGAGATTCGAGGAAGGTGTGAAGCTTTCCCAGTCCTGCTTTGAAAAACTCGATGAAACAGAAAAAAAGATTACCCGCCTGATGCAGCAGCAGGACGGATCGGCCCGGGAGACTCCGTTTATGGCGGAATCCGATGCAACAGATCAGAATTCTTCGGAAAATGAATAATACCACCAAGGCATCTGACAAATCTTTTGGTCTGAGGACATACCTGGAAGACCGGCGCAGCCGTATTGATGCCCGGCTCGGGCAGATGCTTGCATGCAGCCGCGCCGAAACAAGGGTGTGCGCGGCCATGCGCCATTCGCTGATGGCTTCGGGAAAACGGTTCCGGCCAGTGCTTTGCCTGGCTGCGGCTGAAGCCGTGGGCGGCGTGAGCGAAGCCGTGCTGCAGACCGCCTGTGCCATTGAAATGATTCATACCTATTCCCTGATCCATGATGATCTGCCGGCAATGGATAATGACGATCTGCGCCGGGGCCGGCCCACCTGCCACGTGGCTTATGACGAGGCCACAGCCATCCTGGCCGGAGACGCCCTGTTAACACTTGCCTTTGAAACCCTGGCAGACTGCGGGCAATATGCGGAAACTGACGCGGGGCAGATGCTCCGGGTGATCGGCATGATCGGCAGGGCAGCCGGGTACAACAGGGGAATGATTGAAGGCCAGATGCGCGACATGCAGGCCGAGCAGACGCAACTGGGGCTGGATTCGCTAAAAGAGATGCACCGGATGAAAACCGGTGCCCTTATCGAGGCTGCCGTGGTTTCCGGCGCGCTGCTGGCCGGTGCAGACCGGGACCAGGCAGACGCCCTGCAGACGTATGCCGAAAATATCGGACTGGCCTTCCAGGTCACGGATGATATTTTAAACGTGCGCGGTGATCCGCAAACCATGGGCAAGGCCTCCGGGACCGACCAGGCTCGCGGCAAATCCACTTACCCGGCGCTTATGGGCCTGGCACAGGCAGATGCGTATGCTGACCATCTCGTGGATAATGCCTTGCAGGCCATTGCGATTTTTGATACCAAAGCAAATCCGCTCACTGCGCTGGCAAGATATATTATTGAGCGGAACAAATAAACACAGCCACCTTGACTACCAAACGCTGAAGAAGCTTAAAAAAAGGAGATCCCATTCCATTGGGCTTGCTTGAAAACATCAACTCCCCGGCTGATCTGAAGAAACTGCCCCGCTCTGAGCTGCCCGCCCTGGCCCGGGAAATCCGGCAGCAGATCGTGGACGTGGTATCGCATACCGGCGGGCACCTGGCCTCCAATCTCGGGGTGGTGGAACTGACAATCGCGATTCATTACGTGTTTGACCTGCCCGCGGACAAGCTGATCTGGGATGTGGGCCACCAGTCCTACACCCACAAGCTGCTGACCGGAAGGCGGGACCGGTTTTCCACGCTGCGGCAGTTCGGGGGGATTTCCGGTTTTCCTAAGATCACCGAAAGCCCGTATGATGCATTTACCACCGGTCATTCCAGCACCTCGATTTCCGCCGGGCTGGGCATGTCGTGCGCCAAGCGTTTGAAAAAGCAGGATACCAAAGTAATCGCGGTGATCGGGGACGGATCCATGACCGCGGGTCTGGCATATGAGGCATTAAACCAGGCCGGAGGTATTCACAAGGACCTGATTGTCATATTAAATGATAATGAAATGTCGATTTCGCCAAATGTCGGCGCCCTCTCCTCTTTGCTGAGCCGGACGTTTTCGGCAAGATCCATACAGGACCTGCGAAAGGATTTCGGCGAACTGCTGCGCTCTTTGCCCAAAATCGGTACGGATGCCTACCAGTTTGCCAAGCGGGCAGAAGAGTCGTTCAAGGCTTTTGTCACCCCGGGCATGCTTTTTGAGGCATTTAACTTCGAATATTTCGGCCCCATCAAGGGCCACCGGATTGACCATCTTATTGACATCCTGGAAAACATCCAGAACCTGGACGAACCCGTGCTGCTGCACGTGAGCAGCAAAAAGGGACAGGGATATGCTCCGGCCGAGCAAAACCCCGTGTATTTTCACGGCGTGGGGTGTTTTGACGCAAAGACCGGCGACCGGGTGTCCTGCAGCACGGTGCCCTCTTACACGGAGGTTTTCGGCAAAGCCATGGTGCGCCTGGCCCGGGACAATGAAAAAATCGTGGCCGTGACCGCGGCCATGCCTGAAGGCACCGGCCTGGTTGAGTTTTCCCGGCAGTTTCCGGACCGGTTCTATGACGTGGGCATTGCCGAAGCCCACGGGGTGACATTTGCCGCAGGCATGGCCGTGGAAGGGTTGAAACCAGTGGTGGCCATTTATTCGACTTTTCTCCAGCGGGCCTACGACCAGGTGCTCCATGATGTCTGCCTGGAGAATCTCCCGGTTGTTTTTGCCATGGACCGCGGCGGCATCGTGGGAGAAGATGGCCCTACCCATCACGGGCTTTTTGACCTGACCTATCTTCGGGCCCTGCCCAACATGGTGATCATGGCGCCGAAGGACGAAAACGAACTCCAGCGGATGCTTCTGACCGCTGTGAATCACTCCGGCCCGGTAGCCGTACGTTATCCCCGGGGCAAAGGCACGGGCGCACAGCCTGAAAAACTCGACACACCCGTTGCCATCGGAAAAGGCGAAATCCTGGCAAAAGGAGAAGATGTCCTGATCCTGGCCCTCGGGCATTGTGTCACCGAAGCAATGGAAGCAAAACGCATGCTTGCCGATTCAGACAACATATCTGCCACAGTGGTAAACGCCCGGTTTGCCAAGCCCGTGGATTCCGAGTTAATCAGCGGCTTGATCCAAAAAATTCCCCGGGTAGTCTCGATTGAGGAAAACGTTGTGCACGGCGGATTTGGAAGCGCGGTACTCGAAGCCATGGCAGAGTTGGGCGTTTCAAATTTCCGCATAACCCGGCTGGGCATTCAGGACACCTTTGTCACGCACGGCGCCAAGGAAGAGCTCCGGGCGCATTACGGGGTGGATGCCAATGCCGTGGCTGCCGCGGCCAGAAAGTTGTGCCGGGAAAAACAGGCGATATGAGCAAATCGCGGGCTGGCAAAAAGCGCCTGGATCTCCGGGTGGTGGAGCTGGGCCTGGCCGGGAGCCGCCAGCGGGCCCAATCTCTGATCATGGCCGGTCAGATCCTGGTCAATGATCATCCCGTGGACAAGCCCGGCACGCTTGTGGCAGAAGATGCGCATGTGACCAGCCGGGCCCCGGACCTGGCATATGTTTCCCGGGGCGGATTGAAGCTGGCCCACGGCCTGGCGCATTACCGGGTGGATGTAAAGGGGTTTGCCTGCCTGGATGTGGGCGCATCCACCGGCGGTTTCACGGATTGCCTGCTTCAAAACGGCGCAGCGCATGTCCATGCCGTGGACGTGGGCTACGGCCAGCTGGCCTGGAAGCTCCGGCAGGATCCCCGGGTTACGGTATTCGAGCGTACCAACATCCGATATGTCACCCGGGACGGGCTTGCCGGGGACTTTGACCTTGCCGCCATTGACGTGTCCTTTATCTCCCTGCGCATTGTCGTGCCCGTGGTGCAGCAGTTTGTCCGGCCCGGCGGCGTGATTTTCGCCCTGATCAAGCCTCAGTTTGAAGTGGGACGCCATGAAGTGGGCAAAGGGGGCGTGGTCCGGGATCCCGAACTTCACCAGCGGGTGATTGCAGAGTTTTCCGAATATTTCCGTGAATGCGGACTGACCGTGGAGACCGCAACCCCCTCGCCTGTTCTGGGTCCCGGCGGAAACCGGGAATTTATTCAAATGCTGCGGATTCCTGCATCTTAGGGTTGATTTTTTGCGGCTGAATGTATACAAACTTGGACCAAACAGCAGGTCCATTTCCGCATGTAAATCCAGCAGAATAGAGAGGAGTTAAACGTGCTATGACAGAAAACCTGAGAAACATCGCCCTGATCGGACACGGCGGTTCCGGCAAGACCTCCCTGGCCGAAGCCCTGCTCTACAATGCAGGAGTGACCAAGAGATTCGGCAGAGTGGACGAAGGCAATTCCGTTCTGGATTTCGAACCCGAGGAAGTCAAGCGCGGAAGCAGCATTTCAACCGCCTTTCACCGGTTTGCCTGGAAAAAGTGCCAGGTGAACCTGATTGATACCCCGGGCGACCAGAATTTCTTTTCAGATACCCGGATGTGCATGCAGGCTGCAGACGGCGCGGTCACGGTTATTGACGCCATTGACGGCATCAAGGTCCAGTCTGAACAGGCCTGGGAATATGCAGACGAATTCGACCTGCCCCGGATTCTGTTTATCAACAAGGTGGACCGGGAGCGGGCAGATTTCCACAAGGTGTTCAATGACGCAGTGGAGATCTTTTCCCCCAAGCCCATTTTACTGCAGCTGCCAATCGGACAGGAATCCGATTTTCAAGGCGTGGTGGACCTGGTCAACATGAAGGCCTATACCTATGAAGGCGGCAAGGCCAAGGCAATTGATATCCCGGCGGATATGCAGGAAACCGTGGAAAACGAGCGCGAAACACTCATTGAAAATATTGCCGAGGCCGATGACGCGCTGGTGGAAAAATACCTGGAAGGCGAGACCCTGTCTGATGAGGAAATTATAAGCGCCCTTCGCAAGGGTGTCCTGGAAAAGGTTTTTGTTCCGGTGCTTTGCGGATCAGCCACTTCGAATATCGGCATTGACCTGGTTGCCGGGATGATGACAGATGCCCTCCCCGCCCTGGCTGACCGGGGGCCCAAAACCGGGTACCTGCCGGGCACGGACACGGAAGAAACGCGCGAGCCCTCCCCGGATGCGCCTTTTTCCGCACTGGTGTTTAAAACCCTGGCCGACCCGTATGCCGGTCGCCTGACCCTGTTCAAGGTCTTTTCCGGCAAAATGGGCCCGGACGGCACGTTTTACAATTCCGCCAAGCAGACCAAGGAACGATACAACCAACTGCTCCAGATCCACGGAAAGGAACAGAAAACCATTGACGGCGCCTACCCGGGAGACATCCTGGCAGTGGCAAAGCTCAAGGAAACCTTTACCGGCGACACACTCTGCGATCCGGACAAGCCCATTGTTTACGAGTCTGCAAAGCCGCTGCATGGACTGGTTTCCTTTGCCATTGCACCCAAGTCCAAGGGAGACGAGGACAAGATCTATTCGTCGCTGGGCCGGCTGATTGAAGAAGATCCCGGCCTGTCCTTGGAGCGAAGGGACGAAACACGCCAGACCCTTTTGACCGGTCAGGGCCAGGTCCACATTGAAACCACGGTGGAAAAGCTCAAGCGCAAGTACGGCGTGGAGGTCACCCTGAACATTCCCAAGGTGCCCTACAAGGAAACCTTTAAGAAAACGGTGCGCGTGCAGGGCAAGCACAAGAAGCAGTCCGGCGGCCACGGCCAGTACGGGGACTGCTGGGTGGAATT
>JAIPEJ010000134.1 GCA_021737225.1 Desulfobacteraceae bacterium | reverse complement strand
ACGCAGCCCTACGGCTACATAGTGCGCACCGCCGGGGAAGGCGTACCGCAAGAAGTGCTTGCCCAGGAAATGGAGTTTTTAAACAACCTGTGGAACCATATCCAGCAGCGTTTCCACGAGGTTTCCGCGCCGAGGATGCTCCACGAGGAACTCACCGTGACCCTTCGCTGCGTGCGGGATTTGCTGGCCCACGAGGCGGACAGGGTCACCATTGATTCCCCTGAAGTATATCATACGGTTTATGATTTTATTCAAAAGTTCATGCCGCGCCTGTCTAATTCGGTGTCGCTGTATACCGGCGAGGAGCCGATTTTTGATGCCTATAACCTGGAAGTCGATGTCCAGCGGACCATGAAGAAAAAGGTCTGGCTCAGGTGCGGCGGGTATATCGTGATTGAAATGACCGAAGCCCTTGTGGCCATTGACGTGAATACCGGACGTTATGTGGGCAAGCGGAATTTCGCCGAAACCGTGCTAAAGACCAATCTCGAGGCGGTCAAGGAAATCGCCTACCAGATTCGGCTTCGCAACCTGGGGGGAATCATCATCATCGATTTTATCGACATGGAAAGCAAGGCTGACCAGGAGAAGGTCTATAATACGCTCAGGGAGGCCTTGAGCCGGGACAAGGCCAAGACCAATGTGCTGCCCATGTCGGATATGGGCTTGATCCAGATGACCCGTAAACGGGTGGTCAAGTCCCTGCCGCGCATGATGTGTGAGCCGTGCTTTTATTGTGAAGGCGAGGGCATGCTGCTGTCGCGCAGGACCATCTGCTACAATATTTTCCGGGAGGTCTGCCGGCAGGGTGCGGATTCCGGGGGCAACCGCTTCCATATCAAGGTCAATCCGGTCATCGCCGATTTGCTGCTGGGCCAGGAAAGCCAGCTGATCTCTTCGCTCGAAGAACGGGTGGGCCGGCAGATCTGCATCTATCCGATTGACGACTATCATCTGGAACAATACCATATTGAGGAGATCCGTGAGAATTAATTTGCATGGATACAAACGTTGATTTGGATCTTGACAAAAATGGTTATATTGGTCTAACAATCTCCTGATTCGGATTTGATGATATAATGGCTAAGATCTGAACCTTCTTCGTCTTTTGGGCGGAATCAACATACACTATGAAAAGGTGGAACAATGAAACGGACCTATCAACCAAGCAGAATCAAAAGAGCCAGAACACACGGTTTCTTAAAAAGGATGTCCACCAAGCAGGGCAGGCGGGTCATCAACCGGCGAAGAGCCAAGGGCCGCAAGCGCCTCACGGTTTGATGCATCCGGGCGGCAAGCGTATCCAAAAGCGGGACAAGCTGCTGAAACGTCCCGACTTTCTTTATCTGTCCAGGCATGGCCACAGTGTGCACAACCGGTATTTTGTTGTGGCGTATTGTTCAAACCGGTTCGGCCGCCCGCGGCTTGGCGTCACGGTTACCCGCAAAATCGGCAGTGCGGTTGTGCGCAACCGGATCAAGCGGATCGTAAGGGAGTACTTTCGGCGCCATCGCCATCAGATCGGAGACAGCCGGGACATTAACGTTATTGCCAAAAAGGCGGCTGCCAATGTATCCACCGTGCAGGCTTTTGCCGCGCTAGGGCACCTGTTCGGCAAAATCAGGGAGCATACCGATTAAGTATCTACTGTTACTGATCATTAAGCTGTATCAGGCTTTGATCTCACCTCTGATCGGACCGCGATGCCGGTTTTACCCGACCTGTTCCGAGTACGCCTTTGAGTCAGTCCGGCGTTTCGGCGCGGTCCGGGGCGGTTGGTTGGCTCTCCGGCGCACGGTGAAATGCCATCCATTTCACCCCGGCGGATATGATCCGGTTCCGGGCGCGGATGAGAACCCGGCGATACTCCCGTATGTGGATGGAAAAGGATCCGGGGAGACGGCATCTCGTTTATGAAAACCGCCGACCGGAGCGCCTCTGTTTTCCGGACCTTCCTTACCGCCTTGCAGCCCGGCAAAAACCCCTTGTTGCCATGATTCGTGTGATGAACCGGCATTGTTGGTGCATGTCCCGGTTCGTTTTTTTATGACTTAGCTATTGCGTTGCTATTCAGGAGTGGAGATGGAACACATACGTTTGTTGTTGGCAATTGTGCTGACGATCATGGTCTTTGTGCTTTGGGAGGTGCTTTTTGTGCCGACCCAGGCCCCGGAACCCCCGGCTGAACCGGCTCGGACCGAAAAATCCGGGCAAACCGATACAACCGATACCAGGGAGCCAACCCCCGGGGATGCGGGGCAATCCGGTGCCGGCACCGAGGGCAAAGCTGTTTCCGCTGAAGCCGGTGAAGCCGAACACGTGCCTGCCAAGAGCTTTAAGACCATTACCGTTGAAAACGACTTGTACCGGGCCGAGATTTCGGAAAGAGGCGCTGCCATCACGCGGTTTGTCCTCAGCGAATATAATGCCGAGGCCGGAGCCAACGCACCCCCACAGGAACTCGTCCCGGCAGCCAATAAGACCGGCACGGCCCTGGTTCGCCCTTCGGCGCCCCGGTTTCCCGACCTTTCCAATGCGGTGTATACAACGGATTTTGACCGGAAACGGCTGCGCGTCCGCGGGGCCCCGGAGTCCATTTCCTTTTACCTGCAGGCCGATAACGGCCTGGTGATTGAAAAACAGTATGTGTTTCATCCGGACAGCTACCGCGTTACGCTGAATGTAAGCCTGATCAATCAGACCGGGGCCACCATTGGTTCCGGGTTGCTGGTGGACATGACAAATCCGCCGCCGGATGGCGGCAGGTTTGTTTTTGCCGGCCCTTTTGCCTATATTGACCAGGACCTTGAAGAAATCGACGTCGGCGATATCGAAGACCAGAGCGTCTACGCAGGCAAAATCAAGTGGGCCGGCCTGACTGACCGGTATTTTATGACCGCGCTGGTGCCGGCAGATCAAGCTGACACCGAAATCCGTTTGCATGAAAATCAGGCCGAAAACCTGGTGCGCGTCACCTACGTGCAGCCGGGCGATTCTCTGGCACCGGGTCAGCGTCAGGCGCATGCGTTTGAACTGTTCATGGGCCCCAAGCGCATGTCAGATCTCAAGGCATTCGGCCATGATCTGGACGAGGCCATTAACTTCGGGTTTTTCGATATTATTGCCAAGCCGTGTCTGTGGCTGATGAATAGGGTTCATGACAATGTGTTTGCCAACTACGGGGTGGCCATCATTCTGGTGACCCTTTTGTTTAAGATTATTTTCTGGCCCTTGGGCAGCAAGAGCTATCGGTCCATGGCGGAGATGAAAAAACTTCAGCCGCTGATGGCAGAGATCCGCCAGAAATACAAAGACGACAAGAAAAAGATGAACGAAGAGGTCATGCGCCTCTATAAGACCTATAAGGTCAACCCCATGAGCGGGTGTTTGCCGATGGTGGTGCAGATTCCGGTGTTTATCGCATTTTACCGGATGCTCTACGAGGCCATAGAACTCCGTCATGCCCCGTTCATGTTGTGGATCAATGACCTTTCCGCACCAGACCGGCTTTTTCGCTTTGATGTCACCATTCCCTTTATGACACCGCCTTACGGGATTCCGGTTTTGACCGTCATCATGGGCGCCACCATGTTTCTGCAGCAAAAGCTGTCTCCGCCTCCCGGCGATCCGTCGCAGGCCAAGTTCATGATGATGATGCCGCTGATATTTACAGTGATTTTTATCAACTTCCCGTCCGGGCTGGTGCTTTACTGGTTGACCAATAACGTCCTCTCAATTGCCCAGCAGTACTATATTACGCGGAAAACCGTTTAATTTGGAGGCATGTAGCCATGAGTGCGTACCAGGATTTTGAAGAAAAAAGTGTTGATAAGGCCGTGGACAAGGCCTGCAGCGAACTTGGAATCCGGCCCGATCAGTTGAAATATGACATTATTTCCCATGGCTCCAGCGGCATTTTCGGCCTGGTCGGTGCGAAAAAGGCTGTAATCCGGGTTGTTCTGCCGGAAGGGGATGCCGGGGCGGCTTCCGCTGAATTTGATCCGGACGAGGATGTCCCTGAGCCGGAGGATGATGACAAAACCGCCTCAGCCCTGGTGGACGAAGCTTTTGGACCATCTGAACAGTCCCCGGCCCAGGCTTCCCCTGAGGGACAGGTTTCTGCCGTGGATGCGGATAAGCGCGCCGAGATCGTCGAGTGGGTGCAGGGATTCCTTGATCGCATTATTGCGTTGGTTTCCCCGGACTCAGCGGTATCGGTCAATACGGATTCCGAGGTGCTGCGCTTTGAAATCAAGGGCGGCGACAGTGCGCGATTGATCGGGAAAAAAGGCCAGACGCTGGATGCGATTCATTATCTTGTGGAAAAGGGGGTTTACAAGCAGTACGGCAGCACCCTGCCAATCGAAATCGACGTGGAGGGGTATCTGGAAAAGCGCCGGTCCGATCTTACCTCCCTGGCATCCCGGTTGGCAAACAAGGCGCTGCAGACCGGAAAACCCATGGTTATCAACCGGATAAACGCCCAGGACCGGCGCGTGGTACATTTGAGTTTACGCGACAACCGCGAGGTCCGCACTCAGAGCGTTGGCAACGGGGATTTGCGCAAGCTCCTGATTATGCCCAAAAAGAAATCACAGGCGAAATCATCCAAGTCCGGAAGCGAGTAGGTCCGCATCCGGGGTGCCGTGTGTTGCCAGAATGAAAGAGGACCCTGCGCATGGATCGCTCAACCATTGCCGCCATTGCCACGCCAGAGGGAATCGGGGGCATCGGGATTATCAAGATCTCCGGCCCGAAAGCCCTGGATCTTGCAGCTGCGGTTTTCCGGCGGGGCCCGGGTTCCGATGATGGAAACGGTAACGGCTCGCCCGGGCAGTTTTCCGGCGGATTTCAATCCTGGCGAATGTATTTCGGCCGTATCTGCGAGCCTGCCACCGGCAGGATCCTGGATGAGGTCGTGCTTGCGGTTATGCGTGCGCCTCACTCCTACACCCGCGAGGACGTGGTGGAGATTCAGGCCCATTCCGGGCCAAAGGTGCTCCAAAACATCCTGGATCTCTTGATATCCCATGGTGCCCGTCCGGCCGATCCCGGCGAGTTTACCCGGCGGGCTTTTGTCAACGGGCGGATTGACTTGACCCAGGCCGAGGCTGTTGCAGATCTGATCAATGCCACTTCTGATGCGGCTGTGGATATGGCCGTATCACAGATTTCCGGGGGGCTGAGATCATATCTCGAATCCGTCCGCCAGGCACTGCTTTCTGTTTTGACCACCCTGGAGGCGGCTATTGACTTCCCGGACGCGGTGGATGCAGAGATTGATACGGAAGTGCAGGTTGGTATTCTTCAGGACGCGGTATTGGATCCGATCCGGGATCTGATCCAGGGTTACGAAGCCGGGCATTTTCTGCGGGACGGCCTGCAGGCGGTTATCGTCGGAGGCCCGAACGTCGGCAAATCGAGTTTGATGAACCGCCTGGTCAACCGCAATCGGGCCATTGTTACCGAGATGCCCGGTACGACGCGGGATTGTATCGAGGCCGCCTTGATAAATCGCGGGGTACCCGTTGTTCTGGCCGATACGGCCGGGTTGCGCGAAGATCCGGATCCGGTTGAGCGCCTGGGCATCGAAAAGACCCGCGAATATCTTGAATCCGCTGATATTGTGCTGTTCGTGGTGGATGCCGGGTGCCCCGCCCGGCCGGAGGATTTGCGCCTGTTTGAGGGCCTGGGGGACAAGCGGGTGATTCTCGTGCTCAACAAGTCAGATTTGGCCTGGCCGGACAGGCGCTTTGAGCTGCCTGTACAATGGGCACAGGCACCTTGTGTGCATGTGTCCGCATTGTACGGCACGGGTATTGACGAATTAAAGGATCGGATCGCGGATAGTTCGTTTTCTTCCATGGACACGCCGAACCGGCGGTTTATTCCCAACTGGCGCCAGAAGGCCCTGCTGGACCAGGTTTACGGGGCTGTGTCAGATGCGGTAAGCGGATTCCGCGGGCAGGGGTCCTTTGAGTTGATGTCCATTGATCTGCGGGAGGCCCTGTCCCGTGTGGATGAAATCACCGGGCATTACGCGGCGCCGGATGTGCTTGATCGCATTTTCAGCCAGTACTGTATCGGGAAATAGTTCCGGTGGTAAAATCCAGCGGTTTTGCGTGTTACACTTATTGATATTTGCGACATAATGCCGGCGTTGAAAAGGCGGTCTTTAAAGCATTCAAGTAGATTGTTTCACGTGGAACAATCTATCACGCCGGGCAATCGGCTTGATGCAAGCGCCCGGCGGAGTTTTTCACAAGGAGGAAGAGATTCATGGACATTGATTTCACCCCGTTTTTCCAAAAATACGAAGCCCTGGCCGCTCAGGCGGATAAAGCATTCGAGCGGATCAAGCAGGCTTATCCCGAGGCGGTCGTGTGCACGCCGAAATGTACGGATTGCTGTTATGCGCTTTTTGACCTCACCCTGATTGAGGCCCTGTACTTGAACAGCAAATTTAAAGCTTCTTTTTCCGGCCAGGCCCGCGAGGAGATGCTGGAAAAAGCCAATAAGGCGGATCGCAAGATATACAAGCTGAAGCGGGAGGCTTTTCACAAGACCCGTGACGGCCACGACGAGCAGGAAGTGGTTGAGGAAGTCGCCCGGGAGCGGATTCGCTGCCCCCTGCTAAATGATTCGGATTTGTGTGATCTCTATGATTCCAGGCCTATTGCCTGCCGCATTTACGGCGCGCCTCTGGCCATCGGCGGGCAGGGAAGAACCTGCGGCCGCACTGGTTTTCAGGCTGGCGAGCAGTACTCGACCATTAACATGGATGCCATTCATGAGCAGTTACTGAAGCTGTCAGCCGAGTTTGTTAAGTATGTCGAGTCCCGGCATGTGAAGATGGGCGATGTGCTAGTCCCGGTGTCCATGGCCCTGTTGACCGAGTACAACGAGGAATACCTGGGAATCGGGCCGGCACCGGCTGATTCCGAGGAATCCTGCCAAACCGGGAGGTCGTAATGAATCTGTCAGATGAAAAGAAAGACGGGTTGAAAAAAGCGATTTTTGACGGCATGTCGCAGCGGCGGCAGAAGCATATATTAAAGCGGGGGTACGAGAAGTGGGATCCTTTTGAAGAGCCCAAGGATCCGCTGGATATCCGCATGGATCGCAGCCGGCGCACGATGTCGGATTTGATCCGCGAATTCACGCAGTCCCTGGATTCTTCTGATCACGGGTATGACTACCGGAAAGGGGCGCTGGAGATTTGTCTCGGGATCATTAACGAGGATGAGCGCTACCTTGGAATGTTTGATTTTGCCTGCTGGTACCGGGATCTGCTCGACAGGGAGTCTATCGGGAAATAGGCTTCCGGCCCCGCCGTTATTTAACCCCTCGGTCGTTTCAAATGCTCTATCTTAAGGGGTAGGCGTTCGGTTTGCGATGATTACTTGCCAGGACAACTCGACCGGTTGGCCTCTTCAGGCAATGCACGTAAAGGCGCTTTAATTTCCGGCGTTTATAGGATTTGCACTTGGGGGGCTCTGCAAAGAAACATCGAGCTTACCGGATTTTCGCAGGGCGGGCCGGCGGGGAAGTTTGTGCATCTGCGGTCCGCTGTCGCGACCGATGCATCTGCACAAACCACCCCGCCGCCCCGCCCTGGCCAAGCCAGTTGACAATTTTACCAATATAGTCCCGAAGGCTTCAATCTTCCCGGAACTCAGAGATAAACCATCCGATTTGGCAAGCATGAATCAGCTCTTGGTAAGCCGGCCGGG
>JAIPEJ010000003.1 GCA_021737225.1 Desulfobacteraceae bacterium | reverse complement strand
TTAAACACTTAATCACTTAAAACTTAACACTGCCTGTAAAAAAGACTTTTTACCGGACCAAGGAGACTTGTCATGAAACTGCGTCGTACTTTTACTTTGAGTGCCGTTCTAAGCTCTTTTATAATGCTGTTTCAATTTGCCCAGCCGGCCCTGGCCCAGCAGGGCAGATACAACGACTGGCACATGGGCCCGTCAATGATGGGCGGATGGGGATTCATGGGCTGGTTCGGCGGAATCTTCATGCTCGTGGTCTGGGTGCTTGTGATCGTGGGGCTGATTTACCTGATCAAGTGGCTGGTCCAGAGCACGAAAACAGAGTCCGGCACCCCCCGCAGCGATTCGGCAGGCGCGCTGGATATTCTCAAGCAGCGCTATGCCCGGGGCGAAATCGACAAGGCGGAATTCGAGGAAAAGAAAAAGGACCTGCTCACATAACCGCCCGAAGGGGGGTTACCGGCTACTTGCGCTGCACGATAAATGAGATCACACGGTTGCCCTCGACTTCCTTGACCGTGACCACGTACTTGCCGACCACGAGTTGTTCCTGCTCGCGTGGGATGCGACCGATCTGCTCGAGGATGTACCCGGTAAAGGTTTCATAGGCGCCCGATTCCGGGATGTTCATGCGCAGTTTTTCGTTTACGGTCCTGATATCCGCAGACCCCAGCACCAGCCATTCCTTTTCCCGGAGCTTTACCACCGGGGGCTTGACAATATCGGTTTCATCCACGATATCGCCCACAATGGCCTCGAGCACGTCCTCTAGCGTGATCATGCCGGAGACCTCGCCGTATTCATTGACCACGACGGCCGCATGCTCCTTTTTACGCTTGAACTGGTTGAGCAACTGGTCGAGCTTTTTGTGCTCCGGCACGAAATAAGGCGCCCGCATGATTTTCTCGATATCCACGCCGCCGTTTGAGCGCACTGCCTGCTTGAACAGGTCCTTGACATTGACCAGCCCCACCACGTGATCGATGTCCCCGGAGATCACGGGAATCCGGGTAAAGCCGGACTCCAGGATCTTTTCCAGGTCCGGCTGCTTGTCCCTTTCTATAACGAATATATCGGCACTCGGCGTCATGATCTCTGATACGCTGACATCATCGAGCTTGATCACGTTGTAGATCAACTCTCGCTCCTCCGGGTTGATCTGCCCGCCTTCTTGGACCACGTCGACAAAGGTGATCAGCTCGTCCTCGGTAACCGGCGGCGCCCCGCGGGCCGCGCCCGCCAGCCTGGGCACGAAGTTCAAAAGCCAGATCACCGGGAAGAGCAGGAAGGAAAGCCAGAACAGCGGCAGGATCACGACCCTGCCGATGGCCACGTTGTGCTGGGCTGCCAGGGTCTTGGGAAAGATCTCGCCAAAGACCAGGATCAGAAACGTCATGATGCCGGTGGCAATGCCCACGGCATTGTTTGAAAAATACTGCATGGTAACGGCTGTGGCCAGAGACGAGGCCCCGATATTGACCAGGTTGTTTCCGATGAGAATCGTGGAAAGCAGCCTGTGGGGATCCTCCTTCATCCGGAAAATCAATTGACTGGCCCGGCCGCCGGACTTTGCCAAGTGCCGGGCCTTGGTCTTGCTGATGGAAAAAAGCGCGGTCTCCGATGATGAAAAAAGGCCCGAGAGTACGATCAACAGGCCCAGTACGACAAACTGTGCGGTCATGTTTCCTGCTCCTGTGTCCCGGAAACGGAAATACGGGGGTCTGATTTAAAATGCAGATCCCGCTGCGGAAACGGGATCGTAATGCCATTTTCCCTGAAAACCTTGTCAATGTCAAAGCGCACGTCTGTTTCCACGATCAAAGACCAGTCAATATGCACCCAGAAGCGCAGCTTGAAAATCAGGGCGCTTTCACCGAAATCGGAAAACAGCACCTCCGGGTGCGGCCGTCGCAGAATGCGCGGATGCTTGTAGGCCACCTCGATTAAAAGCCGGCGCACCAGATCGATGTCAGAGCCGTAGGCCACGCCAACCAGGACGTTTCTCCTGACCCGGGAGTCACGAAAGCTCCAGTTGGTCAGGCTCTGACTTATAAAATCCGCGTTCGGGATGATCAGGTCCGCATTGTCAAATGTTCGCACCCGGGTGGAACGAACATTGATTTCCTGTACAGTGCCCCATATGCCGCCTATTTCAACAACATCGCCCACCTGGATCGGCCGCTCGAAAAGAAGGATGATGCCGCTTAAAAAGTTGTTGAAAATATTCTGCAGGCCGAACCCGATCCCGATACCCAGGGCACCGAACACCACGGTGAGCGATGTGCCGCTGATGCCCATCACCCGCAGCGCGATCACCACGCCAATGCCCCACAGCACATATCCCGTAATCCGGATGATGGAATCTTTTACCCCGACTTCCAGCTTCCTGTCTTTAAGGATCCGGCTGCGCAAAAGCTCCTTGGTGATCACGGCAACCGTGTGGATCACAACCAGGACGATCACCGCGTAAACAAACCCCATCAGGCTGAGCTGAAAATCGCCGACATTGACCTTGTAATTCACGGCGTAAAAAATATCCGCCAGGATCGCCCGGGGCGTCCCCCAGACCAGCAGCAGAACATAAAACCCGCCTGCCACGCATCCCAGCCGAAACAGGCGCACAAGCAGCCATCGCACGGGATATGGCTGTTTGCCGGCAAGATCCGAGGCGTCCACGTCAATATCATCGGATCGCTCCATGTAGGCGGGTACGTCTGCTTCCCGAAGCACCCGCAGCAGGATAAAACCCCAGAACACCACCAGCACGCTTTTTGCCACCCCGTTATACCAGTGTGCGGCAAGACCGCCAAAACCCGCCAGCTCGGCAACCATCCCCGGCACGATCACCCCGTAGCCCAGAACCGGGAAGGCCACCCTTGCCCAGGTAAACCCGGAATGCCCGGCATAGCCTGAATAATTCGCATTGCGCCGGAAAATGTCGAAGAAATATAGGCCCCAGCCCAGCAGGAGGAATTCAAAAACCAGGCGCCAGACCACCAGGCTGATGCAGTTATAGCAGATCACCCGGCTGATGAAGAAATACCCGATCCCGTAGACCAGCACCCCGAACAAAAGCTGCCGCAGCGGCAGATACAGCCGGTGAAACAGCACATCTTCGGTCCTGGAGCCAACCATCCGCAGAAAAACCAGTCCCCACCGGATGACCAGGGCCAGCCCCAGGATGCGGATGATCAGGGGAAAAAGCGAGAAAAACGGGGCGATCCGGTATGCCGGCCGGATAGGATAAAAATAGAAAAAGGCAATGGCGGCCGCCAGCGGCAGCGACTTCTGGATCAGCTTGACAAGCACGTACTGCCAGAACTTGCCCATGTCCAGACAGTGCTGCATCCATCTCAGACAATACCTGCCGAGCCAGTACAAAACCAGCTCGAGCAATGTCAGAAAAAAAGCAAATACAGCCAGGTAAATGCCGTATTGTTTCCACGTGATCACGTCGGGTTTCTGCCAGGCGGTATGCGCGAACAACCTGCGGGTTTTTTCCCGGAACTCCTGCAGATTGGTCCGGAGTTCTCCCTTATACAGCCGAATGACCGGGGTGGTGGTGTAGTGAAAAATGCGGCTTTGCTTCTGTCTTGCAATACGCTGGTGAATCTGTTCGATTAAAGGGGCCATCTCGGCCTGCAGACGCTCGAAGCGCTCCACTCGGCTGGTATAAATTTTTATGAGCTGTTGGATTTTCTCCTGCTTGCTTTTCAGGATATCCATCAGGGTGGAAAGCTTGCCTGTCAGCTCCTTTCTCCTGGACATCTCGGCCGGATAAGCCCGGATATCGTTGATCTGCCGGGTATAAAAACCAATCTGTTCCTCGGCCTCGTCCCGGGCGCTGTTTAATTCCTCGATTTTTTCCTGAAGCTCCCGGATCTGTTCCCGGATGTAGCCCACGGCCACGGTCTGCCTGATCTCTGCCTGCTCCAGTGATTGAATATCCGTGTCAGGCAGCAGCAGCAGGTTGGAATGCGTGGAAATCATGATCTGCAAACGGCCGAGCCTGCGGTTTATCTGCTCCTGCTCGGCCCTGGCCGCTTCAAGGCGCCCGGAAATTCGCTCCAGTTCCTGTCGTTCCACCGCCTCGGCCTGTTCAAATGACTGCGTAAGGGTCTGATACAGGCGCGGCGCCCCGACCACCCCTTCGCCGGCGCTGCCGGGAGCGGCAACCTCCTGGGCACAGACAGCGGAACAATGAAAGAAAAGGACAAGAATAACGGGTATGAACACAAGCCGGATGCAGGCGCCCGCGGCCCGGCCCGGCTTTTTCAATGAGGATCTGATGTGCTTCATTGCAGGCTTTCAAAAATAAATTCGAAGTAGTATTTTCAGTTTTCTTCTTATCACACGGATATCTGAAATATCAATGCACTTTCACCGGTTTTCAGACCCTTGTGCGCACATCACCGGGTATGAAAAAAATCTTTACACCTTCTGCATGCCATAGTAAGCCAGAAGGCCACCATGTAATCGGAGTTGCCCATGGGCTCGTTTCACCTGATAAAACCCTACTTTCACCAGAGACGCGGAATCATATTCATCGGCATCGCCTGCCTGATGGTGGTCGATGTTCTCCAGTTGTTCATCCCCCGGGTGGTCAAGTGGGCGGTTGACGAACTCACTGCAGGAACCATCGACATGGCGGGCCTGGGCCGGTATGCGGGCATGATCGCCTTGATCGCCGCGTTTATGACGGTACTGCGTTTCTTCTGGCGCCGGCTGTTAATCGGCACCTCCCGGGTGGTTGAAGAAGGCCTGCGCAACCGCCTGTTTTCCCACGTGCAGACCCTTTCATCAGCCTATTTTGACCAGCGCTCCACGGGCGACCTCATGGCCCATGCCACCAACGACATCAACAACGTGCGCATGGCCGTGGGCATGGGCATGGTGGCCCTGACCGACGCGATTTTCCTGGGCAGTGCAGCCATCGGTTTCATGGCATACATCGACATCCGGCTCACGGCCCTGGCCCTGATTCCCATGCCTGTAATCGCGGTGTTCACCCGCATATTCGGGCGCAAGATGCACCGATTGTACACCCGGGTGCAGGCCACCTTCTCGGATATGACCGAAATCGTGCGGGAAAGCTTTTCCGGCATCCGCATGGTCAAGGCCTACAACCGGGAGGGAACCGAATTTACGCGCCTGAAAAGCGTTTCCAACAGTTACATTGCCGACAACATCAAGCTTGTCAATATCACCGGTTCCTTTTTCCCCATGATGGTGTTTTTCACAAATGTCAGCCTGACCATCGTGGTGTTTTTCGGCGGGCGGCTCACAATCGCGAAACTCATCACCCCGGGCGATTTCGTGGCATTTATCAGCTACCTCAACATGCTCACCTGGCCCATGATGGCCCTGGGCTGGCTGACCAACCTGATCCAGCGCGGCAGCGCATCGCTGGACCGGATCAACTCGATTCTCGCAGCCGAGCCAGACATCCGGGACCGCCCGGATGCCCGGAGTCTTGAGACATGCCACGGGCGGATCTCATTTGCAAACGTCTCTTTTGCCTACCCCAAAAGCAGCGGGCCCGCGGTAGAAAACCTTGACCTGGAGTTGCCCCCGGGCGGCACCCTGGGGATTATCGGCCCCCAGGGATGCGGCAAAACCACCCTGCTCAACCTGGTCACCCGGCGCTATGACGTCAGCCATGGCATTATCCGCCTCGATGGAACCGACATCCGGGACCTGAAACTCGCGGACCTGCGAAGCTGCATCGCGCACGTGCCCCAGGAGCCGTACCTGTTTTCCGGCAGCATCCGGGACAACATCGCCTTTGGCCGGCCCACGCAGGAATCCGAGCTCATCCGGGTGGCCGAGCAGGCCGCCCTGTATGAAACCATCCGGACGTTTCCAAAGGGATTTGACACGCCGGTGGGAGAACGGGGCGTGGTGCTTTCGGGCGGCCAGAAACAGCGCATCGTGCTGGCCCGCGCCCTGCTCCGGGACGCGCCCGTGCTGCTGCTCGATGATCCCATCGGCCAGGTGGACACCGAAACCGCCGCGGAAATTCTTTCTGTAATCCAGGGACTGGCCCGGGAAAAAACCATCCTGATCGCATCGCACCGCATCCCGGCGGTTTCGTTTGCAGACCGGATCATCGTGGTCCAGAACGGGACAATCGCGGAGTCGGGCACGCACGAAGAACTGACGGCAAAGCACGACTACTATGCCAAAACCGAAATGCTTCAGCGATACGAGGCGTAATCCGACGATCTCATGACTGAGCAAAGGGACATATTCGGGGAAAAGGAGCTGGGCAAGTCCGCGGACGTGCGCCTGCTGCGGCGGATTGTTCCGTTTATCCGGCCATACAAGCTCCTGCTGACCGTCGCCCTGATCCTCATGGCAGCGGTGACCCTGCTGGAACTGGCCGTTCCCTACGTGACCAAGGAAGCCATTGACCGCTATATCGTACCCGAGCACGCAGTTGATCGGCCCGCATCCGTCGGGACCGACGCGCCCGGGCCGGATTCGCAAAGCTCCCAAAAGCCGGCCGAAAAAAGAACACCCGAAGAAAAACAGGCGGATTACCAGGGCTTAAACAAAATGGCCCTGATCCTTTTGGTGATCATCCTGCTCAACCTGGCGGTGAACTTCGGGCATGTTTTGCTCATGGAATACACGGCCCAGAGCATCATGCACGAGCTGCGGCTGTCGCTTTTTTCCCACATCCAGCGGCTGTCTGTGCATTTCTTTAACACCAACCCGGTGGGCCGCCTGGTGACCCGGGTGACCAACGACATCCAGAACATGCATGAAATGCTGACCTCGGTCATTATTTTCGTGCTAAAGGACATCTTCCTGCTCATCGGCATCACAGCAGTGCTTTTTGCCATTGACTGGCAGCTTTCCCTGGCCGTGTACGTAATCTTCCCGTTTGTGTTCTACGCCGGGTTCAAGTTCGCCAACACCGCCAGGAACGCCTATCGCACGCTTCGCATCAAGGCCGCGGAGATCAACACCAAGTTCTCGGAGACCATCGGCGGCATCAACATCATCCAGCTTTTCGGCCAGGAGAAAAACAACTACGACGATTTCCGGCGGATTAACCGCGAGAACTTCACCGCGGGCATGCGCCAGATCACGGTATTTGCCCTGTTCATGCCGTTTATCGAGCTGATGAGCTCTGTGGGGCTGGCCGTGGTGATCTTTGCCGGCGGCTCGGGCATCCTGGCCGGCCGGGTGAGCCTCGGCGAGCTGGTGGTGTTTATCTCCTATATCCGGATGTTTTTCCGGCCGATCCGGGATATTGCGGAAAAATATAACATCACGCAAAATGCCCTGTCATCCGCGGAACGCATTTTCCTGATCCTGGATGAAGAAGACCGCCTGCCCGAGCCCGAAGCCGGCCGGGCCGCGGCCATGCCTGCGCGCTTTACCGAAATCTCCGGGCACAACGTCTGGTTCGGCTACGCCCAGGACGAACCCGTGATCCGGGGAATCGATTTTTCCGTGCCCGCCGGCAGCACCCTGGCCGTGGTGGGTCCCACGGGCGCGGGCAAGACCTCGCTGATCAACCTGATCATGCGCTTTTACGATCCGGACGCGGGCGCCGTGCGGGTCAACGGCACGGATATCCGCAGATTCAGGCTCAGTGATCTGCGCAGCAAAATCGCCCTGGTCTCCCAGGACCCGTTTCTGTTTTCCGGCTCCATCATGCACAACATCTTCGGGGCAAACGGCGAGCCGGACCGGCAAACCATCGACCGGGTGCTGGCCCGGTCCCATGCCGGACCCTTTATCCACCGGCTGCCCGAAGGCATTCACACCCGGCTCACCGAGCAGGGCGCCACGCTTTCCTCGGGCCAGCGGCAGTTAATTTCCATTGCCCGGGCGATTGCCGCGGATCCGGAACTCATCATATTTGACGAGGCCACCTCGTACATCGACTCCGAAACCGAGGCCAGTATCCAGCAGGCCCTGTCCACTCTCATGGCAGAACGCACCGCCATTGTCATCGCCCACCGGCTGTCCACCGCGAAAATCGCCGATACAATACTGGTTATGCACCACGGCCGCGTTATCGAATCCGGCGGCCACGAACAGCTCATGGCAGCAGACGGCTTTTACCGGCGCATGGTGGAAACCCAAGGATGACAAGCCTGTAAAAAGTCTTTTTTACAGGCAGTGTTAAGTTTTAAGTGATTAAGTGTTAAATAAAATCAACAAGTTATTTTTTACTATTTGTCGATTATTGAAGTTTCTGGACTTCTTCTAAGAAAGTCCTTTTTTGCGCACTTGCAAAATTGCACTTCGCTGCCCTGACGGCGGTGCGGGAAAGCGGGTTTCCGAGCGGAAATTGAGGCTCGCAGAGGCTCCTGGAGCGAGGAAACTCCTTTTTCGCACCGCCGATCAGCCAAGGTGCTTGCCGATTTCCTTTGTTGCAAAAATACCGCCCTGGCGGGATAAACCGCTTTTTACGAGTTCATCAATTTTGACATTTGATATTGTTTCACATTGTAAAGAATCGCCTGAACCCTTCTGATAGTTCTTGTCAAAAACAAAGTGAAATGGTATGAGTATCTCTTGATCTACTGGAATGTCCGTAACCATTGAAAAATATTGATTATTAACCTAAACGCCAAAGGAGAAGAAACATGGCATACGATGTAAGCAAAATGGCCGACTGGCAGGTTTCCGAGGCAGCGGAGCAGAACATGCCCATGCCCGAGGAGTGGCAGGACAAGCTCGGGCTTTCCCGGGAAGAGATGATTCCCATGGGCCGGCTGTCAAAGCTCGACTTTCTCAAGATCATGAACCGGATGCAGGATAAGCCGGACGGGAAATACATCGAGGTCACCGCCATCACCCCCACTCCGCTCGGAGAGGGCAAATCCACCACATCCGTGGGCCTCATGGAAGGCCTGGGCAAACGCGGCAAGAACGTGGGCGGCGCCCTGCGCCAGCCTTCCGGCGGACCGACCATGAACATCAAGGGATCTGCGGCCGGCGGCGGCAATGCCATCCTGATTCCCATGACCGAATTCTCCCTGGGACTGACCGGCGATATCAACGACATCATGAACGCCCACAACCTGGCCATGGTCGCCCTGACCGCCAGGATGCAGCACGAGCGCAACTACGGTCCGGAAAAGGTCGAAAAACTCTCCGGCATTCCGGCCTTAAACATCGACCCCAACCGCGTGGAGATGAACTGGATCATCGACTACTGCGCCCAGGCCTTGCGCAAGATGGTTATCGGGCTCGGCGGCAGGGCCAACGGCTATACCATGGAATCGGGCTTTAACATCGCGGTTAGCTCCGAGTGCATGGCCATCCTGGCCATTGCCAAGGACCTGCCCGATCTCCGGGAAAGATTGAACAACATCACCGTGGGCTTTGACATCTCCGGCAACCGGGTAACCACCGGCGACCTCAGGGTCGGCGGCGCAATGACCGCCTGGATGCGAAATACCATCAACCCCACGCTGATGTGCACCGCTGAGTATCAGCCCTGCTTCGTGCATGCCGGCCCGTTTGCCAACATCGCGGTTGGTCAGTCCTCCATCATCGCCGACCGGATGGGCCTGAAGATGTTTGACTACCATGTGACTGAAAGCGGTTTTGCCGCTGACATCGGTTTTGAAAAATTCTGGAACGTCAAGTGCCGCAACTCGGGCTTAAAGCCCCACGTTTCCGTGCTCACAGCCACAATCCGCGCCCTGAAGATGCACGGCGGCGGACCCAGGGTTGTTCCGGGACGTCCGCTTCCCGAGGAATACACCAAGGAAAACCTGGGCCTGCTGGAAAAAGGCATTGAAAACATGGTCCACATGATCGGCGTGATCCGCAAGTCCGGCATGAACCCTGTTGTCTGCATCAACTGCTTCCCCACGGACACCAAGGCGGAAATCGAGCTGGTCAAGAAAAAGGCAGAAGAAGCCGGCGCCCGGTGCGCACCGTCGACCCACTTCATGGACGGCGGCGACGGAGCCCTTGAGATCGCCGATGCCGTGATCGACGCCTGCGAGGAAGAGTCCAAGTTCGATTTCCTCTATTCCATGGACAAGACCCTGCGCGAGCGCGTGGACACCATCGCCCGCGAGGTTTACGGCGCAGACGGCGTGGACTGGCTGCCGGATGCCGAAAAGAAACTTGAGATGCTGGACTCAGACCCGCAGTTCAAGGACTACTCCACGATGATGGCCAAGACGCACCTTAGCCTGTCCCATGAGCCCACGTGGAAAGGCGTGCCCAAGGGATGGAGACTGCCTGTGCGCGACATTTACATCTACTCCGGTGCCAAGTTCCTGGTACCCGTGGCCGGCGCAATTCCGTTTATGCCCGGCACAAGCTCCAGCCCGGCCTACACCAAGGTCGACGTGGACACGGAAACCGGCAAGGTCTCCGGACTGTTCTAGGGCCGAATCCCCACATTTGGTTGAATTAAAAAAGCCCCGGGCGGTCAATCCGCCCGGGGCTTTTTTGTGAACGGTTATCAGTTATCAGTTGTCGGTGGTCGGTGGTCGGTAGGCAGTAGGCAGTAGACAGTAGACAAAACCTTAATTATATTTCACAGGCCACTGACTACTGACAACTGACCACAGTCCACTGTTCACACACAGTACACAAACACCTTGGTGGCCAGCTTGGCCGCTGTGAATTCCGAAACCACCGAGCCTTCCACCTTGGCCAGTTCGTTGATATCCGCGGCCACCACGTTTTTCTCCGCGCCGACCCGCCGGATCAACTCCACGACCTGCCGGTAAGTCATCCCCCCGGGCACGGGCGTGCCCGTACCGGGCAGGACGCTGGGATCCAGGCCGTCAAGATCAATGCTCATGTACACATTATCCGGCAGCGCGTAGACCACGTCATCCATCCAGGAATCGTCTGCCGGGTTGAGGTTGTGCGCGTAGAATGGGTACAGGTGATTGGTCTTGATGTAGTCATACTCCTCCGGGCAAAAGGAGCGGATGCCCACCTGCACGAACGGAAGTTTTAAGTCCTCGCCGATTCTGCGCATGACGCAAGCGTGATTATACCGGCTGCCGTTCCAGTGATCGCGCAGATCCAGGTGCGCATCAATCTGGAGCACGCCCACATCCGGATAACGCGCTGCCACGGCCTTGCTTAACCCGATGGTAATTGCATGGTCCCCGCCCAGGGAAAGAAGAAACCGCTCGCCGTCCATATACAGACCGGCGGCTTCTTCGATCTCCGCCATCGCCTGTTCCGGATCTTCCGTGGGAACCAGCCCGGAAAGCGTGTGGATACCCAGGTTGCGCCAATCCACCAGGGTTTCTTCGTCCAGACACTCCAGCTCCCGAGAAGCCTGCAGCAGATGGCCAGGCCCCTGGCCGGCCCCGCTGCCAAAAGACGGGGCCACTTCGTAATAAATCGGCAACACCGCCACCCGGGCATCCTCGATTTGTTGAATGTAAATCGCCTCGCCGCCAAACGGAATAAATGATTGCTGTGTCATTGTTTGAAACTCTCGCAAAAAGTCGTTTTTGAGACGGCAATGGAATCTTCCATGAAACCGTCACTATTTCACGAATATGGCCGCCGCCAATACGGTGGTCCATAAACTGCCTTCCGCCCCCAGGGCGGCCTGGCTGATATGCCTGGAATGAATGATCTTGCCAGACATCTTGTAAATATCGCGCCGCTCGTCATAGTCCTTTTCCGGGTCAAACTCAATGCCCAGGGTCGTGGCCAGCATGGAGGCGGCCATGTCCTCGGCAAATTCGCCGGCCTCCACCTCGGTCTGGCCAAAGCCGTGATGTTCAGAGAGATACCCGTATCGCTCATTGCCCTCGGGCAGGGCCAGTCCGACACTGGCCACCAGCCGGCGCCCTGGCTCGCGGCTCTGCTCCCGGGCCATCACGCAATGGGTGATCTCTCCGGCTTCGAGCTTGGCAAGCCCCTGTTCCTTGTCCAGAATCTTGCATCCCGGGGGAAATATGGAAGAAACCTGCACCAGGTTCAAGTGCGCAATATTGGCCTCCCGAAGCGCATTCTCAAAAGAGGCCAGATGGGCCTTGTCAATGCCAACGCCCTTGGTGAAAAATACATATCTGGGTACATACATGGTTCCAATCTCCCGGCTTTATCACATGCTGACGATACTTGTCCGCGTTTCAAACAGATAAAGCGATCTCGATAATTCAGAAAATCCGTTCTTGTCAACAGTTGATGGCTTCGTAAAAAGTCTAAAAAATGTTATGCTCTCCAAGCAACAAAAATATAACCATCTGATTTTACTTAAACACTTAATCACTTAAAACTTAACACTGCCTGTAAAAAAGACTTTTTACAGGCTTATCAACAGTTGCGTAACGGTCAAATAATAATTATTTTTGATATTTACTTACAATACCAAAAAAGAGTGGAAAAATGAACCTGAAAATTTCCACAAAGCGGCACTGCATTGAAACCGAGATCAGGCGGCAGTATAACCGCGCCATATCCGAATATTTCAAGGCAGGCGACGAAAATGAAAAAAAAGACCTTGAAAACCGCATCGCGCTTTTGCAACATGCACTGGAAACATTTGACTTCAACGGCCTGCGAAATCGCCATGCGGACCTGCGCGGGGACTCGGATGCAGATGTCCGCCTGAGATCAGATGAATCCGGCCAACTCCA
The DNA here is from genome assembly GCA_021737225.1 of Desulfobacteraceae bacterium. GTDB lineage: Bacteria > Desulfobacterota > Desulfobacteria > Desulfobacterales > Desulfosalsimonadaceae > Desulfosalsimonas. The sequence continues at coordinate 28,824 of JAIPEJ010000003.1, read as the reverse complement.
CATTACCATCAACGGTGAGGAAATTGAGACGACAAATACGAATTGACTTTCGACAGCATTCCGGCGGCCCCGGCGGCGGGCCGTTTGCCCAGAACCTGCTGCCCGTGCTGGTTGCCAAGTGGCTGATCCTTACCGCCGCGGTCATGATGGCCGCCTACATCATCGAGGACATCCACGTCAGCGGTTTTATAACGGCCTTTTTCGCGGCCGCCGCCATCGGGGTGCTCAACCTGTTTTTCCGCCCCGTGCTGCTGGTGCTCACACTGCCGATTAACATCATGACCCTGGGGCTGTTTACCTTTGTCATCAACGCGCTGATGTTAAAGATCGCCTCAGGGATAATCCCGGGCTTTTCCGTGGCCGGGTTCTGGAGCACCGTGTTCGGCGCCATCTTGATCAGCGCGGTCTCCTGGTTGTTAAATTCCCTGCTTGCAGATGCCCGGCGTCCCGGGTCAGGCCCCGGACCGGGCACGGGTTCCGGAACAAGGCGCAGGGATTCGGAGCATATCGACCTGGAACGAAAGGGGGATCGATGGGAGTAAAACCGGCTGATGCCCTGAGAGACCAGCTCAGGCGCATTGACGGTAAAGGATACAAGGCATACAAGGACATTTCCGGCGCCTACGACTTCCGGCAATTTACGCTGTATATCGACCACGTGCAGGGCGACCCGTTTGCCGCGCCCTCGCGGGTCCGCGTGCGCGTTTCACGCCCGGAATCCGGATTTGCAAGAGACACCATGGCCAACCAAAGCCGGACTATCGCCCTGGGCGATTTTCTGACCCGGCGTTTTTCCCGGCAGTCCAGGCGCATTTGCAAGGGAAGCCGGGGCACCGGCAAAGGCGGGGCCATCGCCATTGACCGGCCCGGCCAGCAGATCCTGCAGCGCAGCGCATTTCTGATCAATGACGAGTTCGTGGAGGCTCGGTTTTTCATGGGTCTGCCCGCGTTCGGCAGGAAAATCGCCGGCCGGGACGCGCAGACCATGTTCTTCTCCGAGCTGCCGGATATTGTCCACAGCACCCTGTTTTTCTCCGCTGTAGACGAACAAGCCCTGTACCGGCACCTGGAAACAGCCGAGGACGCGGACGCGGCCCGGGACCAACTATCGGAAAAGGGCCTGATCGCGTTTATCGCGGACAACAGTCTGCTGCCCCGCAGAAGCGGCATTGACGACCGTCCCTTAGACGACCCGGCAGCGGTGCAATTTCAAACCGATGACACCTACCGGGCCACGCTGGATCTGCCGAACAACGGCAAAACCCCGGGCATGGGAGTCCCGCGCGGGATCAGCCTGATCGTTGGCGGCGGGTACCACGGCAAGTCCACCCTGCTGCATGCCCTGGAACGCGGGATCTACAACCACGTTCCGGAAGACGGCAGGCAATTTGCCGTTACCCTGAAAAACACCGCCAAGATCCGGGCCTGCGACGGCAGGAGCATTGCAAAAACCAATATTACGCCGTTTATAAGCAACCTGCCCCTGCACAAGGACACGGCCGAATTCTCCACGCAGAACGCCAGCGGCAGCACCTCCCAGGCCGCCAACATCATCGAGGCGGTGGAAGCCGGGGCCGAGGCCCTGCTGCTTGACGAGGACACCTCTGCCACCAACTTCATGATCCGGGACCGCCGGATGCAGCAGCTCGTGGCCAAGCAAGGCGAGCCCATCACCCCGTTTATCGACAAGGTGCGCCAGCTTTACACGGAAAAAGGCGTTTCCACGGTGCTGGTCATGGGCGGCTCCGGGGATTATTTCAACGTGGCAGACCACGTGATCCGCATGACCGCCTATCTCCCGGAGGACGCCACCGATGCGGCAAGGGACATTGCCAGCCGGGACCCGGCGGGCCGGCAGGAAGAAGGCGGGGAAAATTTCGGCATCATCGCCGAGCGCATTCCCGAGGCGCAGAGCATCTCCGTGTACCGGCGCAACAGGAAGATGAAGATCGCCGGAAGAGGCCTAAGGGAGATCCTGCTGGGTGAGACCGACGTGGACTTAAGCGACCTGGAGCAGATCGTGGACCCTTCCCAGACCCGGGCGCTGGCCCATGCCGTGTACCATGCCACCGGCTTCATGAATGACGGCCTGCCGCTTCGCAAGGTGGCTGAGAAAGTGATCGCGGACATGGAAAAAAACGGGCTCGACGTCCTGGTCCCGCACATCACCGGCGATCTTGCCGAAATCCGCAGCATGGACATCGCCGGGGCCATCAACCGGATACGCACCCTGCAGGTCCGCCAGGCCTGAGCCCGCATCTGCTCATGTTCGGCGGCAGGCTTGCAGCCCATCCTCCATTTTTAGCTGAGAAACAGCGAACAGGCCAGCACCGCGAACATGATCCCGGCCGCATCCGCGGTCAGGGCCGCGGCCATGGTGTGGCGGATGCGGCGCACCTGCACCGCCCCGAAATACACGGCCAGCACGTAAAACGTGGTCTCCGTGGATCCCTGCAGCGTGCTGACCAGAAACCCGACATAGCTGTCCGGACCCACTGACGGGTCGTTGATGATGGATGCCAGCACCCCGTAGGCGCCGGAACCCGAAAGCGGCCGCAGCAGCGCCATGGGCAGGGCATCCGCGGGAAGGCCGATCTTTGACGTCCAGGGGCCCAGCAGTCCGACCATGGCCTCCAGGGCCCCGCTGGCCCGGAACATGCCCACTGCCACCAGTATGGCCACCAGGTAGGGAATGATCTTGACCGCCACCTGGAATCCCTCCTTGGCGCCTTCCACGAACACCTCGTAGATCCGCACCCGCCGGATCATGCCGTACGTAAGAAAGCCCACCACCAGGCCGGGAATGATCCACGGGGAAATCACCTGCCCGTAGACGATGGCCAGGGGAATGATCACCACCACCCCGCAAAGGGCGGCCAGGCTCACCCACATGGGATATCCCTCGGATGCCTCGTCGGGCATGAACTGTTCATCACCGTCATCATCTGCCGCACCCGTACTTTGACCGGCATCCGGATCCGTGTTTTCATCTGTCTGCGGCGGGCCTTCATCCACGGGCGGTCCGGGATCGGAAAACCGCTGGTACAACTTGGCCGCAGCAATGCCCACAATACTCGAGCCCAGGGTGGCAAACAGCGTGGTGGGCAGAATGCCGGCCGGGTCGGCCGATCCGGCCGAGGCCCGCAGGGCGATCACGCCCGTGGGCAAAAGGGTGATGCTCGAGGTGTTAATGGCCAGAAACAGGGCCATGGCATTGGTGGCAGTCCCCTTTCGGGTATTGAGCTTATCGAGTTCCTGCATGGCCCGGATGCCGAAGGGCGTGGCCGCATTGCCCAGGCCCAGGGCGTTTGCAGACATGTTTAAAATCATGGCGCCCATGGCCGGGTGATCGGCCGGCACATCCGGAAAAAGTCGGACCATCAGGGGCCTGAGCAGCCGGGAGATCACCTGCAGCAGCCCGCCCTTTTCAGCCACCTTCATCAGACCCAGAAACAGGGTCATCACGCCGATCAGGCCGATGGCCAGCTCCACGGCCCCGCCCGCGGAATCCACCACCGCCCGGGAAAGCTCCTGGATGGGCGCGGTATCGCCCTCGGCCGGCCCGCCGAAAAGCTGATGGCCGGCGGCAAATAAAAAGGCGACCGCAACAATGGCAAAAAAGACCGTGTTCATGGACGAAAGTCTCCAAACAATGACTGTTGGCCCGCTTCATGTACGCCTGCGACATCCGCGCTTTGCCCCGGCTCCGCATCCGCGGCCTCGGGCGGCCGGTAATTGACCGCAAAACGCCCCGGTTCTGGATTTTCCATGTCTTTTAAGAAATGAAGCTGCAATTGCTTTTCCTGCCGTGTCATCACGGCAAACCCGTGCGGCTCATTGCGGTATTTCAGCGGCCCGTGCGAAACCTCCCGCCCGGCTGCAAATGCAAGGTGCCGCCGGATGCGATCGCGAATGACCGTGTTGGCAAAACCCGCGACACTGTCGGCCTTTTTTTCGATTTCCGGGTAAAAGCCCGGCTCGATTTCAAAGCCCTTGCAGTTTCTGCCCGCGGCCATGGCTGCAAACATGGTGGTACCCATGCCGGCAAACGGATCCAGCACATGGTCGCCCATGACCGAGTACATGTTGATCAGCCGGTAGGGCAATTCAAACGGGTAGGCCCCGCTGCGTTTGCGAAGCTTGTCATTAAACAGTTGCTGACGCGCGCCCTTCAGATCAAACCAGATATCCGAAAACCACTGATTGCGCTCTTCCCAGAAGATGGCGCTTTTCTGTCTCCGCATCCGCTCTTCCGGGGTTTGAAACGCCCGCTTGCCCCCTTTGCGGAAAATCAGCACGTATTCGTGCTCCAGGGTCACGTAGGCGCCTGCCGGCAGCATGCCCGAGCCCATGAATTTGTTGGGCGCATTGGTCTGCTTGCGCCAGATCACCGCAGGCAGAGGCGACAGGCCGTTTTCCAGAAACGCCCGGATCACCCGGGAATGATTGGGATAGAGGAAAAAGTCGTCTCCAAGCTTGCGCACGGCGTCGCCGATGTTGATGCAGGCAAATCCGCCCGGCCTGAGCACGCGGGATACGCCCTGCCAGACCGCATCGAGAAGCCTGTGCATCCGTTCGTAGGCCTCCCACCCGTTGCCCCCGTCCAGATCCGGGCCGATTTCGGGGTCCATGGCCGAAAACGCGCCGTCCCACATCCCGATCATCGGGTATGGCGGCGAGGTGACCACGAGGTCGATGCTTTGGTCCTCCAGGATTTCCATGCTGCGGCTATCCCGGAATAAAAGCCGATGAACGGTTTGCATGGCAGCAGCCGATTCTACATGCCCGAGCCCCGCTTGACAATCTCCACGATTTCATCCGGGTCGTCGGTTAAATGAATAATATCGAGATCCTGGGGCGAAATCATCCGGTCGGCCAAAAGCCGGGTCTTGATCCATTCCACCAGCCCGCCCCAGTACTCCACGCCGAACAAAACCACCGGCAGGGGCTTGATCCGGTCGGTCTGAATAAGCGTTACGGCCTCAAAAAGCTCATCGAGCGTGCCGAACCCGCCCGGCATAATGATGTAGGCATCAGCATACTTGACAAACATGACCTTGCGCACGAAGAAGTACTTGAACTCAACCAGGACGTTAGTGTAGGCATTGGGCTTTTGCTCCATGGGAAGCATGATGTTCAAACCCACGGACTGGCCGTTTCCTTCTGCCGCGCCCTTGTTGGCCGCCTCCATGACGCCGCCGCCGCCGCCGGTAATCACGGCAAAGCCGCTTTGCGCAAGCTTTGTGGCCAGCTCCCTGGCGGCCTGGTAATAGGGATTGTCCGGGGTCATGCGCGCGGAACCGAAAATGCTGACAGCCGGGCCGAGATCATGCAGCGCCTCCACACCGTCGACGAACTCGCCCATGATTTTAAACAGGCGCCACGACTCGCTCAGCTCGAGTTCTTCCATGCGATACTGCTTTTCCATTGGCTTCCCCTTGAGAAATGTATAAACATTCGGGTTTCATAGCAATCCCCCCCGGTACTTGTCAATTATTTATCCGCAACGATTTAGTTGACATCCGGTGATTTGACGTGTTAAAATTTTAAAATTATATTAACAAATTACCAACAAAATGAGTCGATTGGAAAAGGAACTGTCAAAAGAGGTCACCGTTACCAATGAACTCGGCCTGCATGCGCGGCCGGCGGCCATGATCGCCAAACTCGCCATGCAGGCCGAATCCAATGTATGGCTGATAAAAGAAGATGAAAAAGTCGACGCCAGCAGCATTATTGATATTCTTTCGCTGTCCGGTACCAAGGACTCCCGGATCACCCTGAGGATAGAAGACCCTTCGGACACTGAAGTACTCGAGAAAATCGCCGCCCTTTTTGAAATCGGCTTTAAGGAGTAAACCCGCTGTATATGGGAACAGATAACCCAGAAGAGATCGTTCTGCGCGGCATCAGCGGCTCGCAGGGAATCTGCATCGGCAAGGCCTATCTTGTGGATCGCGAGGGCGTGGATGTAATTGAACGCTACTACCTTGACCCCCAGAACGTGAAAAAGGAGACCAACCGCTTCAAACAGGCGGTCAACAAGGCAAAAAACGAACTTTCCGCGATTATCGAGGATATTCCCGAAGACCTCCGGGAGCATGCCTACATCCTGGAGACCCACCTGCTGCTGCACAAGGACAAGATGCTCTACGGCAAGACCATCGAGCTGATTGAAAACGAGCAGATCAACGCGGAGTGGGCGCTCAGAAAGGCCTCCGCGGCCGCCAAGGCCATATTCAGAAACATCTCCGAGCCCTACCTCCAGGCCCGGGCCGCTGACATCGAGCACGTGTCCGACCGGATCCTGCGGCACCTGATGGGCACGGATGACGTGGATATCTCCGGGATCAACAAGCGGGTCATACTGGTGGCAAACAACCTGTCCCCCGCGGAGACCAGCCAGATCAATCTCGACCGGGTCATGGGATTTATCACCGACCGGGGCGGCAAAACATCGCATACCAGCATCATTGCCCGGACCCTGGAGATCCCGGCGGTACTCGCACTGGAACAGGCCACCGCAATGATCAAGAGCGAAGACCTGATCATTGTAGACGGCAACGAAGGCATCGTGATCGTCAACCCCGCAGAAGAGACCCTGCTGCGATACGAGGAGCTCTCCCGCAGGTACGAGGAACACAAAAAAGAAGTCATCCGCAGGGGCGATCTGCCCGCCACCTCGGCGGACAGCAAGCTCTTTCGCATCATGGGCAACATCGAGCTGCCAGAAGAGGTCGTGGCGGTCAAGGACCACGGCGGCGACGGCATCGGTCTTTTCCGCACCGAATTTCTGTATCTGTCCCGGATCGATTTCCCCGGCGAACAGGAGCTCTACGACCAGTACAAGGAAGTCGTGGAACTCATGGCGCCCCTGCCGGTAACCATCCGCACCCTGGACATCAACGGGGACAAGGAAATATCGACCATGCCCACGCCCGAGGAGGCCAACCCAGCCCTGGGCCTCCGCGCAATCCGGTTCTGCCTGAAAAGGCCGGATATCTTCAAAACGCAGCTGCGCGCCATCATGCGGGCCGCGGCTCACGGATACGTCCGGCTGCTCTTGCCCATGATATCCTGCGCAGAGGAGGTAACCGAGACCATCAGCCTGCTTGACGAGGCCGCTGCCGAACTGGAAGAGCAAGGCATCGAATACAAGCGCGACATTGAAGTCGGCATCATGATCGAGATCCCATCGGCCGCCCTGATGGCAGACATGCTGGCGGACCTGGCGGATTTTTTCAGCATCGGCACCAACGACCTGGTGCAGTACACCCTGGCCATCGACCGGGGCAACCGGCACGTGGCCCATCTCTACAATCCCCTGCACCCGGCGGTCATCCGGCTGATCCGCCACGTGGTGGATGCCGGGCGGCACAAGAACAAGAAAACCTACATGTGCGGGGAAATGGCGGCAGACCCCATCAATCTGCCCATCCTCCTGGGCCTGGGCATCGAGGAGCTGAGCATGGCCCCGCAAAGCATCCCGGAAATCAAAAACCTGATCCGCAAGATCAACGTTGACGATGCCGAGAAACTCATGTCCACGCTCCTTGCCCAATCTTCTGCGGCAGACCTGCAGCAGATCATCAAGGACAATTACGGCGAGCTTCTTTTCGAAGACATTTACGCCGAATAACGCAATCGCAAAAGGCCGACAGTGCCACAGCGGAAAATCACCCGATGACTTACGAACACACGAAAAAAGTTACTGAAAACCGCAAAGCCAGGCATGAGTATTTCATTCTGGACGAATTCGAAGCCGGCATGGTGCTGCGGGGAACAGAGGTCAAGTCCCTGCGCGAGGGACGCGCCAATCTCAAGGACGCCTACGGCAAGTTCCACAAAGGCGAGCTCTGGCTCTACCAGATGCATATCGCGGCCTACCCGTTTGCCTATTATGACAACCACGAGCCGGAACGCCCCAGAAAGCTGCTCATGCACAAATCCGAGCTCAAGCGGCTCTACGGGAAAATCAAGGAAAAGGGTTACGCCCTGGTCCCCCTGCGGGTCTATTTCAAAGACGGCAAGGCCAAGGTGAACATGGCCCTGGTCAGGGGTAAGCGCAAATACGACAAGCGCAGCGCCATCAAGGAGCGCGAGGTCAAGCGCGAAATGGACCGCGCCAAAAAAAACGCCATGTAAAAAAAGGGGGGCCGGTTTTTTGATCAGCCTTTTTTTCTCTTCTGGTTGACAATCCGGCCCGGATTCATTATTTTATATACAAAGCTTCTAAGACCCATCGAAACAGCTTTCCTTAATGAGGGGGCGAAACGGCTTCGACGGGGACATGGAAACAATGGCTGCATACCGAGTTCCGCTGGCTCGTAAAAACCGGCGGCGTCTAAACACAAAAGCAGACGACTATAACTACGCCCTAGCTGCTTAAAGGCAGCTAGCGTCCTTCCGGGTTTTCTCCTGCGGACCCGGTACAGGGCGTCGACTAGCAGGATAGCCGATCCGGGATGCCTGTTCCTGGTAAGGCGAAAATCAAACAGGCTAGCGGTTTGCGGATCCAGTCTGAAGGAGCCGTAAACTGCGAAATCCAAAATTCAGACTAAGTATGTAGATGCCCTTGTGGAATGTTTCCGGACGCGGGTTCGACTCCCGCCGCCTCCACCATTAACTTATTGATTTTGTTAGATTTATACATTCGAAATTGGTTCCGCACTCGTTCCGCACATAGCCGTATAAAAAAACGGAGGAGCCTAATTGCTGGCTGAAAGCCTCTTCCCCTAAACCAACACCCACACTTCACACGACACTTCACACACACATCAAAAATCAGATGCCATTCCGCACAAATGTCCCGAAAAAAGGAAGATGCGGAATTGACGGGCAAATAAAAGCCCGTGGCACCCTGGAGAAAGTGGAGACTGGCAAAGCCAACTCTCCTTGCAGCGACACACAACTGCACTTCATGCCACGGGCTGTTTGCCTGTCAATGGAGCATACTCTTTTTTCACAGCCGGTATTTCATCACATCGTTTTGCCTAAAACCTCCTGAATGGTAACCTCTACCAGGTGGAAGCGTTGGTAATCAAAACAGACGGCTGTTAACAAGCACTTTACCCATGAGCCTTTCAAATAAGCAAAGCATAAACCGCCTATTCCGTGGAAGAGCGGGAGAAAACCCTGTCAAAAACCCGGTGCCAAGAAATTCGGGGCTGGAAAGTGGAAGGGATCATCTGCTAATGAGCCCGCTTTAGACGCTATTAAGGACATCAAAGCCGGGGCCCGCGTAACGGAGATCAAGAAGCAGACAGATTTTGACGATAAATCTGTTTTTTCAAACAACCGTTAATATGCTGAAATTGGCCATAGGGAAAGACATTGCCCCGCCTCTCTTCTGCATCTGTATTTTCCCCTCGAACATTCGGGCTTCGTATGTTATATAACCATATGGTTTTTGATACATTTCCCTTTTCTTAAATTATCCTTGATAAGCCCCCATGTCATTACATAAAAAAGAAAAACAGCATAAGCTCTATAACGGCGAAATTGTCGCCGGGTCATTGCTTGTGGCCGAAAGTCGGGGGATTGCTGAACTGCTTTTAAAAGGCGCGGATCCGGAGGATTGGAAAGATGCTGTCTTAAAAAGCAATATCCTGCAAAAAAGAAACCCGGAAACTGCCAGGCGCCAGGCAAGATTGATCAAAAGGCGGTTTCTGTTGATGAAGCCGGCCCTCTGGGAAATGGTCGTAAATGCTCATGCCGGTCTTGCCACCCAGGCGGTTTTGGCTGCTGCGATCAAGCACAGCAGACTGCTTGGCGACTTCATGAATACAGTTGTCCGGGAGCACTGGCGGACATTTCAAAAATCCATATCCATCAGTGATTGGCATTATTTCATGGACGTCTGCGCCCAGGTGGATCCGGGAGTTGAGAAATGGTCTGACAGCACCCGGGCAAAGCTGAAACAGGTGATTTTTCGTATCCTGGCAGAAGCGGGATACGTTAATAATACAAGGAGTCTTATTCTGCAGCCGGTGTCAATTGAGCCGGAACTCAAAAACTATCTGAGATCCAACGATGAAGACTATGTCATAAACTGCATATCAGTCACTGCATAACTGTATTTGAAACAGGTGGCGCATAATGGATCTACATACATTCAGGCAGAGACTGGATAAAATACTCCCCCGCCTGATTTCGGACGAGCTTTTGTCAAACACCGGACTCGGAAACGAGATCGGCTTTTATATCTTTGATTATCCCCCAGAATACGAACTTGAGATGCGCGAGCATATCGGGTTTCTACTTGCTCAGATCCCCAAAAAACGCCCGGACATCCGGGTTGCCCATGTCAATCTGTTCCACCTGCTTGTGGATTATCTCAAAGACAGAAAACTCCTTGACCGGCTCATCGCAGAGCAGAGAAAAAACGGACCAAACAGAAAACTGCTTTCCGAGCTTAAAAAAGGCCCCCTTAATCCGGAGCGTGTCGCCCGCGAATTTGTCAACAGAGCCGAACCTGCCAGCCAGGATCTGGTGATGGTCTCAGGCGTGGGCAATGCTTACCCCATGATCAGAAGTCACAGTCTTTTAAACAACCTGCATGCACCCATGGGCGATACTCCCCTGGTCATGTTTTATCCGGGAATCTATACCGGACAGGGCCTTCGCCTGTTCGGAAAACTCAGCAGCAGCAACTATTACCGGGCTTTTCGCCTGGTTTTGTAACGGCAAACAGGGTCATTGAAAATGCAGATCAAACAGATTTTTGCAAAAGACATCGCCCGCCCCATCAACGGCGTGGTCAAGGCGGATCAGCTCGATGAGTCCATCATCTGGCAGGAACTTGATGAATACGTGATTACTCAGGAACTGGGGAGCCACCTGCGAAAGTTTCTTTCCGCTTACTTGGGTTCTATTGATAATGCCGCGGATCCGGTGCTTGCCAGCAGGATCGGGGTATGGATATCCGGCTTTTTCGGATCCGGAAAATCGCATTTTTTAAAGATCCTTTCCTATCTGCTGGAAAACCGCAACGCCCATGAACCAGGTACAGGCCGGGAAAAGAAAGCAACCGAGTTTTTTGCCGAAAAAATCGCAGATCCCATGCTACTCGGCGATATCAAGCGCATTGCCGGCGTGGATACCGACGTGATCCTTTTTAACATCGACAGCCGGGCGGATGCCACAGACGGCCGAACCGCGCTTCTTACAACCTTCTGGCGGATTTTCAACCAGCACCTGGGATTCTGCGGAGATTCCCTGGCGCTTGCCGAAATGGAACGCTACCTGACCCGCAAGGAGCGATTTGACACATTTAAAAAAGAATTCCAACGCATCTACGGCCTACCCTGGGAACAAGAGCGCGATGCTTACATCCTGATCAAAGACGAGATTGTCCAAGCCCTGTCCATTGCCCTGGAAAAAGACCAAACATCAGCCGGCCAATGGTTTGATCAAATCACCACCGACTTTACCCTGTCTGTGGAAAACTTTGTCAAACGGGTCAACGAATACTTAAACACCCGCTCGGCAAGCCACCGCTTGGTCTTCCTGGTAGATGAAATGGGCCAGTTTATCGGCGATGACACCCATTTAATGTTAAACCTGCAGACCCTGATCGAAGATCTTGGCCGCACCTGCCAGGGGCGGGCCTGGGTGGTAGTCACCGCCCAGGAAGACATTGACGCGGTAATCGGTTATCTAAACGCGGCCAAGTCCAACGATTTTTCCAAAATCACCGGCCGGTTCAACACGCGGCTGTCGCTTTCCTCCACCAACACCGACGAGGTCATCCAGGCCCGCCTGCTGGAAAAAACAAACGAAGCCGAAGCCGAGCTCAAAACCCTGTTTGTGGAAAAAGGCGACATTATCAAGAACCAGCTCTCTTTTACCCATGACAGCAGCACCATGTACAACTTCACGGATGCCGGGGATTTTGTCACAAACTACCCGTTTGCCCCGTATCACTTCCAACTGCTGCAGAAAATATTTGAATCCATCCGCAAGGCCGGCGCCACCGGACTGCATCTTGCCAAGGGGGAGCGTTCCCTGCTTGATGCCTTCCAGTCAGCGGCAAACAACATATCGGATCGCGAGGTCAGCGCCCTATCCCCGCTTTATGAATTCTATCCCTGCATTGAAAGCTTCCTTGATACAGCAGTTAAACGCAGCATTGATCAGGCCCGCACCCACCCGGGTCTTTCGCCGCCTTTTGATATCTGCGTGCTGCAGACCCTTTTTCTGATCCGGTACGTGGATATCATCAAGTCCAACGTGGACAACTTGGTGACCCTCTGCATCGACCAGGTGGATGCTGACCGCGTTGCGTTGAAAAAAGAGATTGAGGGGGCGCTGGAACGCTTGGAAAAAGAAACTCTGATCAGCCGCAATGGTGATCTGTACTTTTTTCTGACAAACGAGGAACGGGAAGTCTCCAGGGAAATCAAAAACACCCAGGTTCTGGCTTCTAAAGAAGTCGAACTTCTGGGAGACATCATATTTGACGACATCCTAAAGTCCAGAACCAAGCACCGCTACGCGCCTTTCAAGCGGGACTACCCCTTCAACAGGATCTGTGACGGCCGCATTTGGGGAAAAGAACTGCAGGACGAAATCGGAATTGAAATCATCAGCCCGTTAAATGACGAGTACAGTCTGTTCACACCCCCAAAGTGCAATTTTCACAGTGCTAACCAGGAAGGCTTTGTGGTCATCAGGCTGGCAGATGACGAGGAAATGACCGGCGGCCTTCGCCTCTATCTGCAGACACAAAAATACATCAATGACAAAAGCAATGCCGCCGCATCCAATACCTTACAGGAGATTTTGCACAAAAATGCAAAAGAAAACGGGGACCGCAGAAAACGCCTGACTGCCAAAATCGCGCAACTGATAGCGGATGCGGATTTTTATGCCCTTGGAAAGCCGATTTCCGTCAAGGGTCAGACAGCCGCCAAGGCAGTTGAAGAAGCCCTGGATTACGTGGTGGAAAACACTTTCAGCAAGTTTAATTACCTTTCATCCATTGCAGAAGAACCGGTAAAGGAAATCAAAACCATCCTGCAGGCAGACGACACTTCCCAACACCAGCTAAAGCTCGATCTCGAAGAGCAGCCGCCGCAGGATATCCAGGAGATTGCCACCTTTATTGATTTGAAAGCCCGGAGCAATCACGCCATTATGCTTGATGAGCTGGTGGCTCATTTCAGCAAAAAGCCCTACGGATGGCCCGAGTACCAAGTGGTCATCCTGGTAGCCAAGTATTTCATGGCCGGAAATATCAACCTGGTGGCAGACGGCGGTAAGCTCGCCCCCAAGGACGCCGTGGCCCCGCTTTCCAAGACCTCCCAGTGGAAACAGGTGGGCATTGTCAAGCGCAAGAAGATATCCAAGGCAGATATTGAAAACGCCCAGAAACTGGCAAAGGATCTTTTCGGATCCATCGCCCCGGAACACCAGGACAAACTCGCAGGCTTTATCAGGGACGGCCTGTCAGAATGGCGCGGCCAGGCAGAAAAATACAAACCCCTGGCAGATACCGGCAGCTACCCCGGACAAAAAGAAATCAACGAGATCCTCTCCCTTGTCAACAAACTGGGCCAGATCCAAGACAGCTACGAACTGATCCGTTCCTTTAATGAAATGGCCGCGGACCTGCGGGATGCGGCAGATGATCTACACGAACTAAACGATTTTTACACCAACCAGAAACCCGCTTGGGAGCGGCTACAGTCGGCCATGGCCAGATTCGCCCCCAACAAAACGCTTCTTTCCAAGAACGAAGCCGCAGCCAAAGCGCTCCGAAAAATGGAGAAAATCTTAAACGCCCCTGCTCCCTATGGTATGTTAAAAGACGCTGACGACCTGATCTCAGCAGTGGAAGCCATCAACACCAGCCTTGTTGAAAAACAGCGAGAACAAACCGACAAGGAATTAGACGGCTGGATTCAGCAGGTGAAAACCGAACTCGACGACGCAAAAGCAAACGATGACCTGCGCAATTCCGCCCTCTATCCGTTCCAGCAGATCCGAAAAAGACTGGATCATGAAACCAGTATTCCCCAAATCGACTACGCGGTTAAAGAGGCCCAGGAAGCCTTTGAGACCGCAATAGAAAAAATCGAGGAGGCCATCCCCGCCGATGATGAAAAAAAGCCCAAGAAACAGACAAAAACAATTAGTCCCGCAGCTTTTGTGAACAAAACCTGGATCGAGACCGAAAAAGACGTGGAAGATTTTATACAGCAGCTCCGAGAGGCCCTGCTGGAGTCCGTGAACCAGAACACCCGGATTCGGATCAAATAAATAATATGGACACCTCCAAAATCAAGGCCTATGCGCCAAAAGCCAGAAACGATTTCATAGAAGCCGTAACCCAGCGGGCCAACCGCTTCGGCATATTCGGAGACGAGCATATAGAAGAAATCTCCTTTAAGGGGGATGTGGCAATGATCGGCGACCGCGCAGTTACCCAAAAGGAAGGTGAACTGCGCGAAAAACTGGTCCAGCGGGTCCAAAGCCAGGGCTTTGACATGATGATCCGGTCCATGGCCTATACCTGGTTTAACCGTTTTGTAGCGCTTCGCTACATGGAACTCCACGACTACCTGGACCATGGCCTGCGGGTGTTGAGCCACCCAAATGGATCAGATGTGCCTGAAATTGTTTCCCGCGCCGCTGACGTGGATCTGCCGGGCCTGGATAAGGACAAGGTGCTTGAACTTCGCCTTGCCGGGAACCGGGACAATGAACTTTACCGAATGATCATCGTGGCCCAGTGCAATGCCCTGCACCAGGCCATGCCGTTTTTATTTGAGCCCATTGACTCGGAAACCGAGCTCCTTCTGCCCGACAACCTCCTGCATTCGGATTCGCCCATCAGGAAACTGGTCACTGAACTCGACGAATCCCTGTGGCAGGATGTGGAAATTATCGGCTGGATTTATCAGTTCTATATTTCGGAGAAAAAATCCGAGGTCATCGGCAAGACGGTCAAAAGCGAAGACATCCCGGCTGCCACCCAGCTTTTCACCCCCAACTGGATCGTCAAATACATGACCCAGAATACCCTGGGCCGGATGTGGCTGGCCACCTACCCGGACTCCCCATTGCGCAGCCGGATGGATTTCTACATCGAGCCTGCAGAACAGGAGCCCGAAGTACAAAAGCAGCTCGATGCCATAACCCCGAATACGTTAAATCCCGAGGAAATCACCTTTATGGATCCGGCCTGCGGCTCCGGCCACATCCTGGTGGAAGCCTATGACATTTTCAAGCAGATCTACCAGGAGCGCGGCTACCGCACCCGGGATATCCCAAGTCTGATCCTGAAAAACAATCTTTTTGGTCTGGAAATCGACGACCGGGCCGCACAACTGGCCGGATTTGCCGTACTGATGCGCGCCCGGGCAGATGACAGAAACATCTTTTCCAGAAACAGAACTCCTCTTAATATCATGTCCATCCAGCCGTCCACGCGAACTGACCTCCGCAATATCGACCTGTTTTTCAAGGGGGAGGATTGCGCGCAGGTAAGAGATGGTTTAAAGGAACTTGTCACCCTGTTTGAAAACGCCAAAACCTTTGGTTCCCTGATCACGATCCCGGATCACCTGGCAGAAAAACTGGATACCCTGCAAAAGGCGGTGGATGAAAAAATCGGAACGGGCTTTACAATCAGCGGCGCGCAGAACTTGGTTGCCCTGGTGAGGCAGGCAAGGATGCTGGCTGGGAAGTATGACTGCGTGGTGACCAATCCGCCGTATATGGGGAACAAATATCTGAACCCAGATTTAAAGACCCTTTTGAAAAACAGTTACAGCGGTTTTGAAAAAGACTTGTTTTCAGCATTTGTGGTCCGGGATATGCGACTGGCAAAAAACAACGGCCAGTTGGGTTATATGTCCCCGTATGTCTGGATGTTTATCTCAAGCTATGAAAACTTGAGAGACTTTGTAATTAACCAAAAGCTGTTAACCTCTCTTGTACAGCTCGAATACTCAGGGTTTGCCGGGGCAACTGTCCCGATTTGCACTTATACGATCCTCAACCAGCATATCCCTGAATATTTGTCTTCTTTTATAAGGCTGGCGGATTTCAGGGGCGCGGAAAACCAGGGTCCTAAAACAAAAGAAGCAATAAACAACCCTGATTGTGGTTGGTATTATACTGCAAAGCCACATGATTTTCAAAAAATTCCGGGCAGTCCGATCGCATATTGGGCTACCGATTCCGCTTTCAAAGCTTTTGAAGAAAACCCCACAATTGCAGACCTATATATGCCTCGGCAGGGCTTGGCTACCACTGATAACAATAGATTTGTAAGATTTTGGTTTGAGGTAAATATTACCAAAATTGGCTTCGGCATGAAATCCCGTCAACAGGCTGCCCAAACTGGGATGAAATGGTTCCCGATGGATAAAGGCGGAGGTTATAGAAAATGGTATGGTAATAATTTTGCCATAGTTAACTGGCAACACGATGGATCTGAAATAAAACAAAATATTTTAAGAAAATACCCGTATTTAAAAGGGAACCCTGATTACGTTGCAAAAAACCCTGATTTTTATTTTAAACCAGGAGTTACTTGGGGAAAAATAACTTCATCATTATTTTCAGCTAGGTATACTGAAGAAGGTTTTATTTTTAGCGACGCAGGTTCTAAGATACCAACCGATAATTCTTCGGACGCATTAACCTTAATCATTTACTTGAATACTCCGGTTACTACGTTTTTTCTTTCTATTTTATCGCAAACCTTAAATTTTGAACAAGGTACAATAGCCCGGCTTCCATTTAAGGATGCGGAAAATTTTTCCCCTATTGGTGAAAAGTTAGTTAAGATTTCGAAATCAGATTGGGACTTATTTGAGATATCATGGGATTTCAAAAAATTAAAATTATTGCAATCGGATAATTACCAAAGGAAAATCAAATCAACCTGTGAGAAATTTTATATGCATTGCCATGAAACGACCATGGAAATGAAACGCCTCGAAGAAGAAAACAACCGCATCTTCATTAAGGCTTACGGACTTCAGGACGAGCTGACATCGGACGTTCCCCTCGAAGAAATCACCCTCACCTGCAACCCCTATTACCGCTACGGCGGCAACAAATCCGAAGATGAACTCGAGGCACAACTCCAAACCGACACCATCAAGGAACTCATCTCCTATGCCATCGGCTGCATGATGGGCAGATACTCACTGGATGAACCCGGCCTGATCTATGCCCGCGAGGGAAACATCGGCTTTGACCCTGAAAGGTACAAGACTTTTCCGGCAGATGATGACGCCATCATACCGGTGATGGACCGGGACTGGTTTGAAGATGACGCCACCCACAGGTTTGTGGAGTTTATTAAAACCGCCTGGCCGGAAGAACACCTGGAAGAAAACCTCGGGTTCGTGGCAGAAAGCCTGGGCACCAAAAACAACGAGGCCCCTGTGGAAACCATCCGGCGCTATATCAGCACGAGCTTTTTCAAGGATCATCTGCGCATGTATAAAAGGCGGCCCATTTACTGGCTGTTTTCCTCGGGCAAACACAAGGCTTTTGAATGCCTAGTTTACCTCCACCGCTACAACGAATCCACGCTTTCGCGCATGCGCAGCCTGTATGTCACCCCATTGCAGGGCAATTTTTCCGCGCGCATGCAATACCTGCAAAACGAGCTTGATGCCGCACCCTCTGCCTCTGCAAAGAAAAAGCTCCAGAAGGAAATGGATTTGCTCGGCAAAAAACAGGCGGAACTCGCTGCTTTTGACGACCAGCTCCGCCACCTGGCTGACCGGAAAATCAACCTCGACCTTGATGACGGGGTCAAAGTTAACTATGCCAAATTCGGTACCCTGCTGGCAGAAACCAAAGCGGTCTGCGGCAAATAAACGGATTAATGATTATTTTGAATGAAAAGCAAATAACAAGGAGGAATAAATGAACATTAACGATGTAAAAAAAATGAGCAGGGCCGAGCGCCTCCAGGCCATGGAAGCGCTTTGGGATTCACTGCTGTATGAAAATCAGGAAATCGGGACGCCTGAATGGCATGAAGAAGTGCTCGAAGAAAGAAAAAAGACCATTGCAGACGGCAGCGCCAGGTTTGTTTCTCTTTCCGAACTCAAGGCAAGCCGCAGACGATGAAAGTAAAAGATGTCTATATACTGAAGGAAGCGGTTGGGGATCTGGAAGGAGGCAGGGCTTTTTATGACCGTCAGGAATCAGGTGTTGGCGACTATTTCTGGGATTGCCTGATCGCGGATATCGAATCTTTGATAATATATGCCGGGATCCATCGCAAGAAGCACGGGCTGTATCAAATGCTTGCCAAGCGTTTCCCTTACGCCATTTACTATGACATCGTCGAGGGCATCGCCTATGTTGCCGCTGTTTTGCCCATGCGAAGAGACCCCGCATGGATTTCAAGACGCTTAAAGAAAAGACGATAGAACACGGGTACTCTCAATATCATGGATGGAAGCCAGAAAAAACAGCCGAAAATAGGCGACAGCGACCCGGTCGGCGACCAAGTCGAGCGCCCCGGTTGTCCTGCTGGAAAAAGGGACACAAGGAATTTAAACATAACAGGCTGGTGCAGGGCCAATGGAAACCGGCCAGAGTCACAGCTAGAGCCGCAGCTATAGTCGCGGCCAGAGTCATTGCGGGATAAGGTCGTCACATTGCTTTCAAAGGGAAACGTGGAGAATAATTGAATCGGTTTACTGTAGGGCTAAATAAACAACCATGACTAGTGAAAAGCGAAATATTTTAAACCGCGTGCTTCAGGCGTGGCCCTTTGGTATACCACCACGCTCTTTTCCGCCAATACAGGTAACGGCTAAGCTCAGAAAGGTATTGGGGCTGTAAGCAATGGATAACAAACAAATAAAAGAAGCCCTCCAGGACATATTTGACAAGGAAAAACACCGGATCGTGTTCTGGTATGACGGGGAACAGGAATTTACAGAAACACTGTCGGAGCTGGGCATGGATGGTGTCAATGTGCTCCGGCTTGATGAATACAGCCCCCTTGAAATCAAGATCCGCCTAGAGATCGAGGACGCATACAGCCGGTATCTGCTGTATGCCCCCCATCATGAACCGGCAGCAGAAGACGACTGGCTTATTGACATCCGCCTTTACAGCCGGACTTTTCATGCTGACAAGGCCTCTATTATCGCAAATGATCTCAGCTTGGAAAACCAGGCTGTTCGCTCCTTTATCAGGGAGCACCTGGCTTTTTTCAGAAGCGCGGACCGCTGGGAAAGGCTTAAAAAATGGGCGGCGCCCCAGGACAGGGAGGATGAACTGGCCGTCAAGATGATGGCCGTGCTTGCCCGGGCCGATCAACCAGACCTGTTTTCCGTTTTGATAAAGCTATACGAGGCCTGCTGCGACCAGGACCGCTATGATGAAAAACAGGTTCCAAGGGCCTGGGATGATATCCGGAAAATGGGCCTGGAAGAGCGCTTCTGGAAATTTGCCGCCCAAACCTTCGGGTATGACAACCAGGAAAGTCCCGGCCTGGCAGACCTGATCCTGCGGCTGATGGTCACGGAGATGGCCGGCTCCATAAACGGCGAAGTCCCGGCATCTGTTGTCCACTTTGTGCTGCCGGAAAATGGCCGTGCTTTAAACGCTCCCGTTTTTTTGTCCCAATGGCGCAGCCATATCAAGTACCATAATCACTACCATATCATCTCAGGTGCTATCGGCAAAAAAATCGACGCGCCCAACCTGCTCTCTGCCTATGAGCCACAGGCCTTACAGGATGTCATGACCTTTGAGGCGGTTGAACAACGCATTATAAGCGCCCTGCGCGATGCCGTCATAGAAAACGGCGGGCAGAGTTTTGATCAGATACGGGCCATTATCAACCGTCGGCTGGACGGTTACTGGGCAAGCGCCGCACCAGGAGGCGGCCACCAGGCCAACCGCTACCAGGCAGCCTACCATGCCCTTGAAAAAGCCACCCGACTGTTTGACCTGCGGAAGAAATATGATGAAGGCATGACTTATCCTGAGGCAGCGGCAATGTTTTCCGCCTACACCAGGGAACTGTTTTATTTTGACCAGTTTTACCGGGTGTTTAATGAAAGCGCGGATGCTGTGGAAAAAGCCGGGTGGGATGTTTTAAAGACCCTGCGCGAATCGGTTGAAAACTGCTACACCGGCTGGTTTCTGGAAAACATCGGACTTGCCTGGGGCGATTTCCTGCAAGCAGACAACAGCTCCGGCCTGCTCGATGACTGGCACCTACCGAAGATCTGCAACCAGTACCGGTTCTTTAGGGAATTTGTCGAGCCGGTTATCAAGGCCAACCCCAGAAACCGGATCTTTGTGATTGCAAGCGATGCCCTGCGCTATGAGGCGGCAGAAGAATTTACCCGGGAAATTAATTCCAGATACCGGTTGAAAGCCAGTCTGTCTGCTATGCTGGGGGTGTTGCCCGGATATACCGCACTCGGCATGGCAAGCCTTCTGCCGCACAAGACCCTTTCGTTTACAGAAAAGGCAGATGTGCTGGCAGACGGCAGCCCGGTTGCCTCAATGGAGCAACGCGAAAAAATCCTGGCTTCCCGTGAGGGTACTGCCATTAAGGCAGACAGCCTCATGGCCATGACAAAGGACCAGGGCCGCGAATTTGTAAAGCCGTACCGGGTCATCTATATCTATCATGACAGAATCGATGCAATCGGCGATAAGGCCGCCTCAGAGGGGGAAACCTTTCACGCGGTGCGCCAGGCGATCGAGGATTTGTATGCCATGGTCAGCTTTATCATTAACAGCTTAAACGGCACCCGGGTGATCATTACCGCGGATCATGGATTTGTGTATCATGAAAAGCCGCCGGCTTCCCTGGACAAGACCAGTATGGAGGCATCTAAAAACAGCATAATAAAGCAGCACAAGCGGTTTATCCTTGGAAAAGACCTTGAGCGGCCGCAGAATGCATTTTACGGAGCCACCAAAAACACAGCCGGCACAGAAACCGACCTTGGCTTTATCACCCCGAAAGGGTCCCAGCGGTTTTCTTTCTCAGGCGGGGCGCGGTTTTTTCATGGCGGAACCATGCCCCAGGAAATCGCCGTGCCAGTGGTCACGGTGACAGAGGCCAAGGGCGGCCGGCTGGCTGAGACCGAGGTGCGCCGGGTCGGGGTGTCGCTTCTGGGCACCCATAAAAAGATCGTCACCAATATCCCGCGGTTTAAGTTTATCCAGACGGATGCCGTATCCGAGCGAGTCCATTCCAGGGTGCTGAAAATCTCCATCAGAGACGGCAGCACGTTGATCAGCAACGAGGAGACCGTGACCTTTGACAGCCAGAGCGCTTCTGTGGAGGATCGCACCCGCAGCATAAAGCTGCACCTGAAATCCGGCCAGTTTGACAGCAGCCGGCCCTATGACCTGGTGATGCGGCATGCAGATGATGACACTGAATACGATCGGATTTCTCTTTATATTGACCTGGCCTTTACAAACGACTTTTAAAGGACGTTGGCATGGAAGCAAACGCGGAAACAGACATTGATGTATTGTTAAACATCCATTTTGCCGGCAGGGTGGTGCGAAAGGACCTGACCAAGCTCTTAAAAGAAGGGGCAAACGTCCCGGTCTTTGTGCTGGAATACCTGCTCGGGATGTATTGTGCCGTGGAAGACGAGGAAGTCATTGCAGACGGCATGAAAACCGTCAAGAGTATCCTGGCAGACAATTATGTGCGCCCGGACGAGTCGGAAAAGGTCAAGTCCCGGATCAAGGAGCAGGGGCATTTCAAGATCATAGACAAGGTGACTGTAAAGTTAAATGAACGCCGCGACGTGTACGAGGCACAACTGGCCAACCTGGGCGTGAAGGGCATTGAAATTTCGAGCGCTTATGTCAAGCAGTTTGAAAAGCTCCTGGTGGGCGGTATCTGGTGCATTCTGACCCTGCAATATTACTATGAGGAAGGCGGCAGGACCTCTCCCTTTTTACTGGAAGAATTAAAGCCGATCCAGATGCCCAACCTGGACATGGAGGCCTTGTTTGAAGGCAGAAGGTCTTTTACGGAAAGCCAGTGGATGGATGTGCTGCTGCGGTCCACCGGGCTTGAGCCCACCGTGTTTGAAGAGCGGACCAAGTGGCACCTGCTTGCCCGGCTGATCCCCCTTGTGGAAAACAATTACAATATCTGCGAGCTTGGGCCGCGGGGCACCGGCAAAAGCCACGTCTACAAGGAAATCAGCCCCAACTCCATACTGGTATCCGGCGGCCAGACCACGGTGCCCAACCTATTTTACAACATGAACACCCGGAAAGTCGGCCTGGTGGGCGTATGGGACGTGGTGGCATTTGACGAGGTGGCGGGCATCAAGTTCAAGGACCAGGACGGTATCCAGGTCATGAAAGACTATATGGCCTCGGGCTCCTTTTCCCGGGGGCGGGATGTGATCAATGCCAATGCGGCCATGGTATTTGTGGGCAACCTCAACCAGAGTGTCGAAAACCTGGTGAAAACCGGTCACCTGTTTGCCCCGTTTCCAGAGGAAATGATTGATTCCGCCTTTTTTGACCGCATGCACGCCTATGTTCCCGGCTGGGAAATACCCAAGATGAAGCCGGAATTTCTGACAAGCCGCTACGGCCTGATCGTGGATTTTCTGGCAGAATATTTCCGTGAGATGCGAAAGCGCAATTTTGCCGATGCACTCGAGTCCTATTTTAAACTCGGCAACAACCTGAACCAGCGCGATGTAATCGCAGTGCGAAAGACCGTGTCCGGTATGTTAAAGCTCCTGTATCCGCACGGGGAATATGACAAGGAGGTGGTGGAAAAATGCCTGGGTTACGCCCTGGAATCCCGTCGCCGGGTCAAAGAACAATTAAAGAAGATCGGCGGGATGGAATTTTACGATGTGCACTTCTCTTATATCGACGCTGACAGCCTGGAAGAAAAATTTACCAGTGTGCCCGAACAGCGGGGAGGGGCACTGATACCGGAAGGGCCTTCAAACCCCGGCACGCTTCATACAGTTGTTATGGGTACACGGGAACACATGGGCCTTTATCGCCTGGAACTGCAGGTGGTGGGCGGCAACGGCAGGCTGTCTGTTTCAGGCTCCGGGGCGGATCCGAAAACAAAGGAGGCCATCAAGATCGCATTTGATTATTTCAAGGCCAATATTTCCAGGGTCAGTTCCATGAGCAAGGTAGGAGACCATGACTACCATCTCCACACTGTTGAAATCCATAATACCGGCCCTGCACGCCCCCTGACCCTTTGCAGCCTGATCGCCTTTTGCTCCGGGCTGATGGGCAAACCCGTGTTAAATCAACTGGTGGTACTGGGAGACATGAGCCTTGGGGGCAATATCGTGCCGGCAACCAACGTGGCAGAAGCCCTTCAGGTGGCCTTTGACTCCGGGGCCAAACGTATCCTGCTGCCGATGAGCAATGTTAATGACATCCCCAGCGTCCCGGGCGAACTTTTTGCCAAGTTTCAGACCAGCTTCTACTCAGATCCAGTGGATGCGGTGTTTAAGGCCTTGGGGGTGGAGTAACGATGACAAATAAAAACCCCGCCCGGCCAGGTGGCCGGAAGCGGGGTTGTTTTAAATATCATGGCTTGATATTTAAAAAAAAGAGAATAAAATGTGGTAGTTTCTAACTTCAGCTTAAAGGAGGAAATGTGTTTAACAAACTGAGATTATTCTGTTTATGCTCTTTTTTTGCCGGTGTCTTGTTAGTTCTGGGAGGGTGTACGTCTGCTGGCCCTTACGTCACGAATATTTCAAGTGATGGCCAAGGGAATCTTATTATTGAAAAGAATACCGCAAAATTCAACTCTTTTACTGGTACGGTTTCATCAGGGGATAATCCGACAACAACTAAAGTGCAAGTTATCCCTCAGAATCTGATAGATAAATTAGAAAGGCTGGAATCACAACAAAAATAGACCATATATTTGGTGGGCTTTTAGACAGGATTAGCTCAAGGCGCCTCATAAAATCTTTTGTTATTTATTTGTTGACTTTTTTGTTTAGCTGACCCCCGCTTTCCGATTCGGAAAGCGGGGGTTATTTGGTTGTGGTATGGAGTTATTTGTGCGTGTTGATTTGCTTTGTTATGCGGAATGAATGTTATAAATCCTTTTGAAGTCGTTAAGATGGAAAATCTCAACTTTTTACCCAAAGTTGACATTTTTCTTTGAAAAACGAGGAAAACCCCCGCCGTTTCGGGCTTTTTCCGGAACATCCCGAGCCCCGATTTTCGGGGTCAAAAATAAAACACCAAGAATCTCTCAAAAAAATGCTCAAACTTGATATTTGATCGGATTTTGCCATTCAGAACACAAACCACCCAAAAAAAGGTTCCCGAATCACCGTCGAACCCATCCGAAGGATCGAGGACATCAGGTCCATTAAAAAACTCCTCTCTGATCGTCCCAGGGATCTTCTGCTTTTTACGATGGGGATTAATAATGGGCTGCGGATCAGCGACTTGTTAAAGCTCAAGGTAAAGGATGTCGAAGGGGCAAAGCAGGGTGACATCATTCGGGTCCGGGAACAGAAGACCGGCAAGGAAAACATACTGCTCGTCAACAAGGCCACCCACAAAACCCTGGCCAACTACCTGAAGCACCGTCGGCCAGGTCCGGAGGAATACCTGTTTCCCAGCCAGAAGGGTAGCGGGCCCATCACGGTGAGCGCGGCCAACCGGATGATCAAGTCGTGGTGCGACCAGATCAACATGCGCGGCAATTATGGGACCCACAGCCTGAGAAAGACTTTCGGATACATCCAGCGGGTCCACTACGGAATCGGATTCGAGCTGCTCTGCAAACGCTTCAACCACAGCAGTCCGGCCGTGACCATGCGCTACCTGGGTGTTGAGGACAAGGAGATCAACGGAATCCTGATGAACGAAATTTAATATAGAGGACCAAAGATGGAAGCCCTGCAGACAGAAACAGATGGGGACGAAGTATCCCTCATGCAAAATCGGGGGTTAAGCAAAAACTGCCTAACGAGGGAGGAGAAAGAACCAAGTATGGCAGGACGGTGGGTCTGGTCTATATCGAGAGCGACGGTGAATGGCTGAATGAGGAATTGGTACGTGTCGGATTCGCGTGGGTATATGACAGATACTGCCGCATTCGGGATTGCAATGCCTGGGGGGATCTGGAAAACCAAGCCCGGGAATCCGAGATAGGGCTCTGGCAACAGGCCTGCCCTATCCCGCCCTGGAAGTGGCGGCATTCAAAATAGAAAAAAGAGCCTGCAAGAATTTTCCCTGAAGGCTCAAGGACGACTCGAAGAGAACTCGTGAAAACCGACAGTCCTTATCGTATTTTCTGGCATCGGAAACTCTCACTCCCGCCAGCCCGACCCATCTGTGCCCCATATCTGCGCCCCAGTTCACCGCCAAACAACCAGTTTTCCGGCCCACTGCACCATGCTATGAAACGCCAGTAGTGCGCCTCTCGGGCCAAGCAGATTGCCAGATTCAATGTTGACAAAAATTGTTTTTGCCTTGGAGCGGACAGTGGCAAGCATTCTTTTCTGAAGCCCGAAAAATTGTTCAGGTTAAGTCTATGACAAGAACATTTTATAGAAATTTGTATTGGTGGCAGTATTGATAAACCCGTATCTCCCTAATAAAGGGAAGTATAAAAGCATCAAACAAAACCATGCAGTCCTGTCGCCATAATTTAATCTTCCACTGCGGTCCAGCCAAAATGACCATAATTGGGTGGGCGATTCTGGCCTGCCTGTAATTGGCAATGCGCCACAGTGTGATACGGTCTTTCAAACTGAGTCTTGATAATCCATCCGGGTGTGAATGCCAGTCCCCAAGATAGGTAAAAAAACGCCCTGAATCCTTATAAATACATGCAATCTGCATTTCCTGCCATTCATAATCCGGGGCAAAAGAAGAGCGCTCATGCTTTGCCTTAGGGCCCGGGCCAATCACTGATCGGATGACTGCGTCTTGATTATTCTTGGTCCAATAACCCATGAGAACCCCGCCCGTCTCCAAAGGAAATGCCCGTTCAGCCTCCTGTTGCATGAAAGCAACATCACGATAGGAGATCCACGCGGTTCTCATAACTTTTTTACGCAAGCACATCCCGGATGCTTTTGTAGAGGAAAAGTCTGCCAATGGGGCGGGATCATTTCTCCCGTTGCGTTACGCAAGTTGATTACCGCCACATCCCAAGGGGTGGTTGGATACCCATTTTGTTCATTCTCGGTCAGGGTAGATGCTGCCATCCGAACTCCACCCATCGCGATTTCCAAGGCATCAAAGCCTGCACCGGTATAGGTGGGTGTGCCACATCCTCCCGGTTGCACTAAACCTCTTGGGTCGCCGTGGGCATAAGGGATTGTCTGATCTCCATCCAAAAACCGGCGATAGCATTGCCAGCAACCGACAGTTTTGCCCGGCCTGACCCGAACAATATGCCCTCCCCATGCACCATATGTCACGGTAATTGCCAGATAGGGGAGTTGTCTTTCTTGAGCCAGATCCGAAAGCAGATGATTTACATTGAGGTTCGCCGACGCATCAAAGACAAGATCGCTTTCCTGGAATACACGTTCCACCTCTTCTAAATGGTTACTATCGCCGATAGGGTCCAATGGTGCTATGCCTAAGTTACAGAAAGATTTAGTAACATTAGTGTAAGGGTAATTTTCCTGAATGAAACGTTCCAGTACATCCACCTTGTAATTGCCGATTTCCGAGGAGCCAAAAGGCCAACGCACAGTAGTTCCAAGATCTACAGTATCATCGTCTACAAGGTGCAATTGACCAATGCCGGAGCGAGCCAACTCAAGAGCGCAGGGCGCACCGAGGCACCCCAGACCGATAAGGGATACCTTCTTGTTGTTCATGCCAGCTAAAAAGGGGAGCCTTGCGCTCACATCCTGGAGACCGCCGCGGTGGGGTTGCAGAAAGACGCCCTCCAACTGAATTTCATCTTTTTTTTGAGCTTTTTTTGACTTTGACATAGACAAATACCCATCCATCAGAAGTTTTCCTGCGTTTTACCTCCTCAGGAAACACCACTCCCAGTAGCATTGAGCCACGTTTTTTGAGCATCGCACCGATCTGCTTTTTCAAGAATGCGTTGTGTTCAGCCAACCTGTTTACGAATTGAACCGGGTTGGCCTCCCGGATCTCTTGCTCAACCCGGACCCAAGGGTATCGCTTTCTTCGCCCCGATCCAAAAAACTGTACCAGCCTTGGATTAGCCTCTGCTATTACCCTGCCGTCAGGGTCCAGAATTGAAAGCACGGCTGTCTTAGCTACAGCCTCAATTCCATGACTGCGGCTTGCACACGGATGAAAGCCCATCTCAAGATATCCTTGGGATACTGTTTCAGGTAAAACCCAACTCCCGTCCCATACCACCGCTGAGGGCCGATAAAAGCTATAATACTCGCTAAAGGGCTCAGCCTGATCTTGCTCCAAATGTGCGGTGAAAGCTTGGTTGTCTGCTTGGCCGGCTTCCAGAACCTTTGGCAACATATTCGTGAGTACATCAGCAACTGTCCAAGTATGATTCCATCGCTCTGGATTACGCCCAAGGATGCACAAGTTTTTGGCGAACGGATTTTGGTGGTGCGGGAGATCCAGGTCCTTACAGATTACCTGGAAGGGGAAGTAGGGGTGCAGATATGAAAAATGGACCGCCAAAGAAAGCGGTCCCACCCCCTCCACATGTGTTGAAAGATGGAGAGCGCCGTATCCCGCTTCGAAGGCATCTTCGTCCTTCCGGCAGGAATACCCCTCGCTCTCCAGCCTTTCGATTTCATGCTCAAGTCGTTCAGGAAAACGCTCCCACCACGGCTTCATAGGCTAACCTACCTCACGTTTACGCGGAGGCCGTGGAAAATCGGGAGGGCCAGGAGGAACATCCGGTTTCGGTGGATGTTCCGGGTGGGGAGGATGGTCCGGTTTCTTTTCTTTGTCACTCATAATGTAATCCCTTTCTTTAACCAATGTTGTTATTTCTGCCAAGCCGACCTTGACTGATTCTTTTTTATCGAATCTGGAAACATAATGCAAGAAATTTTTACAAAAAGCTATTTTTTATTTTAACTATGTGTTAAATTCTTTAAAAATACGACCCGCTCTATCTAAGCCTAATGGTTGCCTATGGAAGGTGAAATATGATACACGCGCCCTTTAACGATCGGCTATATAATGAAAGGGGATTATAATGACGCTTGGACCAAGGGTTTCCAGTAAACGTAAAGAATATCGGTTGACCCAAGAAGACTTGGCAAAAAAAATTGGTATTTCGATAGGTTATGTCAGTCAGATTGAAAACGGATTACGGAACCCTTCCTACTCACTCCTTATAAAGTTATCCAGCGCGTTGGACGTCCCGATAAGCTATTTTTGGGGCATCCAGGATAGAAACACTCGCGAGCCATCTACGCAACTGATTCATGCTGCTGTCAACTTTTTTACCGCGGAGGAAAAAACAAAAGTTATCGAGTACCTCCACCAACTAACAGGCTCCATTCGCTTCGGCGAATTTCCGATGCTCAATGAGTCAGCTTCATATGCTGAGTATTTGCTACGGCAAATTGAATATAATACCTTACCCATCGACCCCTTCGAGGTCGCCAACCGCCTGGACATAAATGTTATCTATTCCTCG
Organism: Desulfobacteraceae bacterium; assembly: GCA_021737225.1. Classification (GTDB taxonomy): domain Bacteria; phylum Desulfobacterota; class Desulfobacteria; order Desulfobacterales; family Desulfosalsimonadaceae; genus Desulfosalsimonas. Next base: position 209 of record JAIPEJ010000003.1, on the reverse strand, counting down.
AACCCCTTGCCCTACGAAGGAATACTTCATAAATCCATGCCTGAACCTTTTATAATACTTGATAATACCATGGAGCATGTGGCTAGACACAAGTTTACGATGGCCTTGATGATAGGCCACCTTATCATTCCATGGCACATGCGATCGGTATTTACCAGAGACAAAGGGAAACGATCCCTTGAGCAGGAGGATCCGCTGGAGATTGAAGC
>JAIPEJ010000133.1 GCA_021737225.1 Desulfobacteraceae bacterium | reverse complement strand
AAGCTTATTCATGTGTCCTCCTGTTTAAAATTCCGAATTGCTGATTATTTCTCTAATTAAACATAAATTTTTTATAAGTCAAGGGGTTATGAAAAAATCCGACAATTTCTCCGGCCGGTCCCGGTTCTCCGGCCGGCGGTTATCGTTCCAGGGTATCGCCGATGCCGCCCAGGCCGTATAATTCGAGCATGGCCATGTAGCTTTGGTCCGTCTCCTCGTCCAGGTAGGCTATCTCCACGGCCCAGCACTGGGATTCCCAGCGGGCCCCGATGCCTTTTTCAATATCGGTTTCTGTTTCCAGGTTTCTTTCAAAATGGCCGAAGAGCTTTAACTGTCTTGTCACCGGGGCCTCCAGAGACAGGTATAGGCTCTTGTTGGCATCCCGGTCGTATCGGTATTCCACGCGAAGCCGGTCCCCGCGCCGGTCGCGCAGGCGCCCGGAAATATTGGCGGATGCCAGTTCATCGGTTTGATGGCTCCATTGCGCGTCTGCATGAAAGGCTACCGGGCTTGCCGGTGTCAGGTCCAGTTCTGCATACAGGGGCAGCAATGCGGCTTCCGGGTCATCCCGCTGCCTGAAATCGTATGCCTGCTCGATGAAAAGCCGGCAGAACCGGTTGTACTGGTATTCGTCCGATCCTCCCGCCGGGCCGGAGATTTTATATTTTGATGTGAAAAGATGGGTAAACGACAGTCCCAGGCGGTTTTGGGGATCAATCCGGTCTGTCCGGTCAAAATCGGGAAATTCGGACTGGTCCACCTCCGGGATATAATTGTAGGCAAGCGCGGGAATGATCACGTGCTTGATTTTTTTGATCCGGTCGCCGTCCACGGAAAAGACCCGGTTGATATCCGTTGAGAGATCGGCTTCGATGTCATATAGCTCCCGGTGTTTGTACCGATCGCGTTCGTTTCCGTAATACTGCCGCTTGGCATCCACGTACCAAGCGGTCTGGCGAAGCCCCACGGACGGTTCAAAATTCAAATACTGCCCGGCGCGCATTGGCAGGTAAAACCTGGGGTGCAGATCCACGCGATGGCCGGTGAGCCCGTCCTGCCGGTAAAAATAGGTGTATTCCGAGCCAAGCGAACCAAACAGCGTCCTGCCGGTGAAGTCCGGAAACAATGGCTGTTTTAGTGAATCAAACCGGATTCGAGGCAACTGCTGAAGCGTGTCATTTGTATCCGAAAGCCGCCGCTTGATGACATTGTCGTACCACACCAGGTCGGCATTAAGGCTTTGATAGGTCCATGTCCGCCGAATGTTTAAGCGATTGGTGCGAACCGGGTCGTTTTCATCGTCAATATCCCGGCCGAATTCGGATACGAATTGATCCGCCGTGGGTTCATGCCCCATGTACCCATCGGAAAATTCCCGAAGATAGTCCTGATCGGAGACGATATCAAGATCCATCCGGGCCATGGCATCCCAGGGAAGCTGCTGGTCGGCCTTCATGCGGAACCAGTATCGCCCGTCATTGGGACGTATGGCATTGTCATCGTCGTATCCCCATTTTTCGGTTGCCTCCGGGGTGCCGTCATCGATTCTGCGGTCTTCGAATCCATCGGCCATCAGGATTCCCCTGGAGTCTTTTGAGCGCACGTACCGGTATTCCACGCCGAATTTTTCGCCCCGCTCCTGGAGGTGATGGAGGTAAAACGTGGCATCGCTGCTCTCGGAGATGGCCCAGAAAAACGGCTGGATGTACGCAACGCCGTTTCTGCTGGAATACCCGGCCTGGGGGGAAAGCAGCCCGGATTGCCGTTCCAGTTTGACCGGGAACACAAACCAGGGCACGTAGAAGACCGGCATCCGCCGGGCCCAGAAGGCGGCATGGGAAACCGTGCCGTAGCCGCCAATGGTGACATTCACGTCCTTGCCGGTGATCTGCCAGTCCGGGCGGGGTCCCTGGCATGTGGTCATGCTGCCGTCCCGGATGCGGTAGGTGTCTTCCCCGGTTTTTTCAATTCTGTCGCCCTGGATGTGGAAATTGTTTTCCCGGATAAACACCTCTCCCTGATACAGGGTGCCGGTGCCCCCGGCCATGTCCATTTCCAGGCGCCGGCCGGTCAGCCGGTCTTCTCCGGAAATCAGGCGGACCCGGCCGGATGCCCGGGCCGACATATCTTCCCGGTTTAAAACCACCCGATCGGCACGCAGTTCTTTTTCCCCCTGGACGATGACGACATTGCCGGTGGCCGTGTATTGCCGGCTGTCTGCATCATAGGTAATCTGATCGGCGGCAACCTCCCACTTGCCGTCTTGCGTGACCATCTGATCTGTAAGATCCTGGCAGTGGGCCCATGCCGGACATACGGCAATAAGGCAGACCGCAATTGCCAGATGCTGAAAAATTTTTAGAATGGATCGCGGCTGTGGCATGGGAAGCCGGCTTTCATGTTTTCCGGGATCGCCTTCCGGGAAACTGTATGCGCATCGATTAAAGGAAGTACGGATATTCGGCGAAAAATACAATTGACAACCACGAAGAACACGAAGTACGCGAAGAATAGGTGATTTGCAAATCATTGCTTCGTGTTTGTGATAAAGCATACCAATAACTTAAGTGGCGATGTGTATTCCTGTTTTTCCGACTGCGGCCGCACGGATGTCAAATTTCAAGTATGCGGCGCGGGCATCGGCATTGTCCTGCGAATAATACCTTGATGCACGGGTAAAATTCCAGTATAAAAAGTCGAAACCTGAAATCCGTTGCGCCATCCGGCGGGGAGGGTACCCGTCAGCAAAGCAGTTACAAGGCATTTGCCAGATGAAGAATCTGTTTGTCAATCAACTCCGTGCCGGCGAAACAGTGAATGATCTGTTTGTTTTGTCCGATAAGGCCCTGGGGCACAAAAAAGACGGGGCGCCTTACCTGAGCATTGCACTGTCAGATAAGACCGGGCAGATCCGAGGTGTGGTCTGGGACAACGTGGACCAGATCGCCTCTGCAGTCGCGGCCGGTGATTTTGTCCATGTCCAGGGAAACGTCTCCGAGTATAAGGGCGTGCCGCAAGTGGTGGTCAAGGCCCTGCGCGCGCAATCCGAAGGGGTGGATACGGCCGATTTCCTGCCGGCCACCGCCCGGGACCCGGAGCAGATGTTTGAACGTTTAAAGGCCCTGGGCGAGGCATTGGAAACCGAAAGCCTGCGGGAACTTCTGGGGCGGTTCTGGGCCGATGCGCAGTTTGTGGCCGCCTTCAAGAAGGCGCCTGCGGCCAAGAAGATGCACCATGCCTATATCGGCGGACTGCTCGAGCACACCCTTTCCCTGACCCTGCTTGCAGATCGGGTGGCGGGACACTATTCCGGCCTTGACCGGGATATGCTAATTGCGGGCGCGATTCTGCATGATATCGGCAAGATCCGGGAATTTACCTATGACACCCGCATCGATTATTCCGACGAGGGGCGGCTGGTCAGCCATATTGTGATCGGGGTTCGGATGCTCGAGGAAAAGATGACAGAGACGGAAGCGATTTCCCCCAATACCGCGCTTTTGCTCAAACATCTGATCATCAGCCATCACGGCAGCCGGGAGTTCGGTTCTCCGGAACCGCCCAAGACACTGGAGGCGGTTTTGCTGAACTATCTCGACGATATTGATTCCAAGATCAACGGAATCCGGCAGTTCATGGACAGCCAGGATCCGGATGCCGATTGGACGGCCTATCATCGCCCGCTGGAACGATTTTTCTACAAGGGCAAACCGCAACCGGTTTCATAGCAGGCAGGCGGGTTGATTTCTCATGTTCATCACACTCGAAGGCATTGAAGGATCCGGCAAGTCCACCCAGATCCCCCATATCGTGGCCTATCTCGAGCAGCGCGGGCACACCTGTCTGGTCACCAAGGAACCCGGGGGAACCGCAATTGGAGAACATATCCGCTCCATCCTGCTGGATCCCGGCAACTCCGGGCTCGATGCAATGGCCGAACTGTTCCTGTACGAGGCTGACCGGGCCCAGCACGTCAGCCGGGTCATCGCCCCGGCCCTGGAGGCGGGCGGGACCGTTGTCTGCGATCGGTTCAGCGATTCCACGGTGGTTTACCAGGGCGCGGCCAGGGGGATTGAAGCCGGGCTCATCAAAAGATTAAATGGCATTGTCCAGGGTGCCCGCCGGCCGGATGTGACATTTTTGCTTGATCTTGCGCCCGAAATCGGGCTATCCCGGGCATGGCACCAGATCGAATCCGGTCTGCGGCAAAGCCGGGAAACCCGGTTTGAAAGGGAAAAAATCCGGTTTCATGAAAAGGTCAGGCAGGGATACCTTGCGCTGGCCGAAGACGAACCCGACCGTTTCCGGGTAGTTGATGCCGGCGCAACACCGGCCGAGGTCTGCTCGGCCATCACAGAAGAATTGGAACGCCGGTTATACCCGGCGGAATAAGAGATACGGATATCATGACACGTTTTTCCATACTCGATGCCATCGGAAACACGCCGCTTGTGGAAATCCGGCGGTTAAATCCGAACCCGGACGTCCGTATTCTGGCCAAGCTTGAATACGTCAACCCTGGTGGTTCGGTAAAGGACCGACCAGCCCTTTCCATGATCGAGGAGGGCGAGCGATCCGGCGAACTTACCCCGGATAAGACGGTGCTCGAAGCCACCAGCGGCAATACCGGTATAGGCCTGGCCATGATCTGTGCGGTCAAGGGGTATCGGCTGCTTCTGGCCATGTCTGATGCCGTTTCCATGGAACGGCGCAAGATCCTGGCCGCCCGGGGTGCGGAGATCCTTCTTACCCCCGGCCATCTGGGCACTGACGGCGCCATCGAGGAAGTATACCGCCTGGTCCGGGAAGATCCGGATCGCTATTTCATGACAGATCAGTACAACAACCCGGCCAACCTGGAGGCGCATTACAGCGGCACAGCAGAGGAGATCATCCGGCAGACCGGAGGTGATATTAGCCGGTTCGTGGCCACCATGGGCACCACGGGTACGGTCATGGGATGTGCCCGGCGGTTTCGCGAATACGACGAAAAAATTGAGATCATCGGGGTGGAGCCGTATCTCGGCCACAAGCTCCAGGGACTGAAAAACCTCAAGGAGGCTTATCGGCCCGAGATCTTTGAGAAGCGGTGGCTGGACAGGAAGGTCAACATCGACGACGAGGAGGCCTTTGAGATGACCCGGCGCCTGGGCCGGGAGGAAGGCCTTTTCGTGGGCATGAGCAGCGGGGCGGCAATGGTGATCGCCGCGCAGGAAGCCCGGCAGATGTCTTCGGGCACCATCGTGGTCCTGTTTGCCGACAGCGGGGAGCGCTATTTGAGCACCCCGGTGTTTGCAGTGAAGAAAAAGGCCGAGATTTACCTGTTTAATACCCTGACGCGGTCCAAGGCGCCCTTTGACCCCATCCGAAGCGGGCGGGTGTCGATGTATACCTGCGGGCCCACTGCGAACAAGCCGATGCACCTGGGGGAATGCCGAAGGTTCGTATTTTCCGACCTGATGTATCGTTATCTGACATACCGGGATCTGCAGGTCACGCATGTCATGAACATCACCGACCTGGATGACAACACCATTCAGGGCTCTGAAGCCGCTGGACAGTCCCTTGCCGAGTTCACGCAGTATTATATCGACCTGTTCAAGGCCGATCTGGAGGCGTTGAATATTGTGCAGGCTGAAATTTATCCCCGGGCCAGCGAGCATGTCGGCGACATGGTGGAACTGGCGAAAAAGCTTCATGAAAAGGGCTTTGCCTATGAGAAGCTTCGTTCGCTTTATTTCAGCATCAGCGCGTTTCCGGAATACGGGCGGCTTTCCGGCATTGATCTGGACAAGATCAAGCTGGGCGCCACCGTGGATCTAGACGAGTACGAGAAAAACAACCCCCGGGATTTCACACTGCTCAAACGCGCCCGGCTCTCAGAGCTCAAACGCGGCATATACGTCAAAACCCAGTGGGGCAATGTGCGGCCGTCCTGGCACATCCAGTGTGCGGCCATGTCCATGAAGCACCTGGGTGAAACCTATGACATTCATACCAGCACCCGGGAGCTGGTTTTTCCGCACCATGAAAACGAACTGGCCATGGCCCGGGCGTTAACCGGCAAGCCGCTGGCCCGCTACTGGGTGCACTGCGAGCAGGTGGTAGTCGATGAGGCAGAGGAAAACCAGCAAAAAAACGGCCTGCCCACACTCGGGGATTTGACCGCACTCGGATATACCGCCCGGACGGTCCGGTTCTGGCTGGTTACCGCGCATTACCGCAAACCGCTGCAGTATGCGCAAAGACGTTTGGATCAGGCCCAACAGGCCATCCGGCGGATTGACGAATGCGTGCAGTCCCTTCAGCATCTTGCAGACACGGGCCGGGACAATGGTTCGTACGAGGAAATCGACCAGCTGGCATATGATATCCGGCAGGGATTGATCACTGCCATGGACGATGATTTGAACATGCCGCGGGCGATGTCCGCGGTTTTCCGGAAAATCCGGCAGATCAACGCGCTGTTGTCGGAACATCGGCTGGGTGCCGGGGATGCGCGGAAGATCCTGGATACGTTCGCCGACATCGACCGTGTTCTGGGTATTTTTGACTTTACCCGGCAAATCCACAGCCCTGAGATCGAGGCGCTGATCGAAGAGCGCAGGCAAGCCCGGCGCCGCAAGGATTTTGCAAAAGCCGACCAAATCCGCGAGCAGTTGATACAGGCGGGAATTGAAATCAAAGACGAGAAAATCGATAAATCATGAGTCAATTCACAGTTGCATTGTTTCCGTTTACATTTGTTTCCGAAGCGCTGGCACACGCCTGCCATGCCCGCTTCGGCGCCACCGTTGTATATCAGCCGGCCGCCGGCCAGACACCGGCGGCAATGGAAAGACTGGCGGCAGACGGCAGAATTGTCATCAGATCCCCGGTCCAGGGAGATGAGCGGCGGCTGGTGGAGCTTGCAGGCAATTACCGGGACTGGGGCGAGGTTTATCAGAAGGATGCGGCCGCCTTGAAGAAAATCTCGGATACCGGGTTTTTTCACAAGGAGTTTGCCCCGGAAATCAGCACGGAAATCCGCAGTGGCCCAAAGCCTGAAGCGCCCGCGCCGGACCCGGTTTTTCAGGCCAGGTTGTTTTTGTTTTTGGCCCAGGATTATGACCGGCAGACCGCCGAGCTTCAAAGCGAACTCGCAGCCACGGACCGGGCAGAACAGGAAATGTTTTTCCGGATCCGGGGCGGTCCCGAGCAATCGGATCGTTTTTCCGCAAGCCATGCGGGTGCATCAAAAAGCCCGGTGAAGGATCCGGGCGCCTACATGACCGAATCCCGCCTGCGGGCGTGGCATACCCTGATGACTGCCGATTCCGACCCGCCGCGCCTTTTTGTCACGCCCAGCCAGGCTGTCATAGAATCCGTGGCCGAGGAAGATGAAACCCTGAGGAAAATGGATGATCCGCCCGAAGGGCTGCAGATTATGTCGGGCAAAACCGGCGGGCCTGATGACGGTTTCAAAGCGGATTTCTATGAACTCGGCAGCCGGGACCGGATCATCGCGGTTTTGCAGCGGGTCGGGCAGTAGCCGAAAAAATCGGGGCAGGCCCCTTGACTCGACCCAACAATTGGTATATTGGAAAAATCTTGTTGCATCGGCGCCGAAATGAACAGCCCATTGATATACTATAATCCATATGGAATTGAGAAAGGAGACGAAAAATGGCTTTTAATCCGATTGTTGACGCAGAGAAATGTGAAGGCTGCGAGGAATGTGTGGAGGTCTGCCCGGTGGAGGTTTTTGAAATCCAGGACGGCAAGTCCG
>JAIPEJ010000132.1 GCA_021737225.1 Desulfobacteraceae bacterium | reverse complement strand
GATTATATCGTCATTTACCACCGCCACCACGCGGTCGACCACCTCTGCGGCACCTGAAGCCATCGGGACGCAGAGACTCACCAAACAGGCAATGCATATCATCCAAACGATCCGACTTTTCACAAACGCACCAATCTTCATTTTTGCCATATATCTCCAGCTTTCCGGAATTTGTTCCTATAATCGCGAACAATATTTGTCACCACGAAGTTCACAAATCCCACGATGAAAAAAAATTTAAAAATCACAACCTTCGTGACCTTCGCGTTCTTCGTGGTGATCGGTCATCCTTGACAGACGCATCTATAATAAAATTTTTAATTATTAACATATGTTGCAACATCCATCAAGATCTTTTTCGCCTGATTCATCAGGGCATTGATACTGGTCTTGGTCATGTGCACCTGAAGCGTCTGCTCCGGGGTGAATCGAAACCGGTCCGGGTCGGACTCGATCAAATCGAGGATTCCGTAAGGGTTTTTCTGGTGCATTTCCGAAAACCCCAGAGACATCATCTCGGTGGTCAAATCCAGGCGCTTGACACCGGCCTTGGCAGCCAGAATCCGTAACATGATCTTGAGCAACAGGTTGACCGCCTCGTCGGGCAGATCCCCGTAGCGGTCTGCCAGTTCCGCCCGGAAATCAGCCACTTCCTTTAATTCCCGCATCCTGGCCAGTCTCCGGTAGGCAGACAGGCGCTGGTCAATATCCGGGATATAGGCTTCCGGAATGTATACCGAAACCGGGATATTGATTTCCGGCTCCAACTGCTCGACCACGGGTTCGCCTTTCAGACGGCTGACGGCTTCCTCCATGAGTTTTAAAAACATGTCATAGCCCACCGCAGCGATGTGGCCGGACTGGGAAACTCCGAGCGCCGCGCCGCCGCCCCGGATCTTGAGATCGTTTAACGCGATCTGGAACCCGGCGCCCAGGTCGCTGTGCTCCATGACCACCTTGAGGCGTTTCTGGGCATCCTTGGGCAGGGCGGCTTCCTTGGGAACGATCAGGTATGCATAAGCCTGGGTATCTGCGCGCCCCACCCGTCCCCGCAGCTGGTAAAGCTGGGCCAGGCCCATGCGGTCGGCCCGGTTGATGATCATGGTATTGGCATTGGGAATATCCAGGCCGGACTCCACGATCGTGGTGGATACCAGCATGTCGATTTCCCGGTTGATAAACTGGTGCATGACCGCTTCGAGTTCATCTTCTGCAAGCCGGCCGTGGGCCACGCCCAGCCGGACTTCGGGCACCATTTCCTTTAACCGCCGGGAGATATTCCAGATGGTGTTGATGTTGTTGTGTACGAAGAAAATCTGCCCGCCCCGGGAAATTTCATTGCGGACCGCCTCTGCGATCACTGCCGGGTCAAACTCGCTGATATAGGAAATAATCGGCTGGCGCAGTTCCGGGGGCGTTGTAATCACGCTGATATCGCGCACTCCGAGCATGGACAGGTGAAGCGTGCGCGGAATCGGCGTGGCGGTCATGGAAAGCACGTCCACCATGGTTCGCATGCTCTTTAATTTTTCCTTGTGCCGCACCCCGAAACGCTGCTCTTCGTCAATAATGATCAGGCCGAGTTCCTTAAAGGCAATATCCTTCTGAAGCAGCCGGTGGGTGCCGATCACGATGTCCACCCGGCCGTTTTGCATTTCCGCCACGACCTGCTTCTGCTTTTTCCGGCTGCGAAAGCGGCTCAGGGTTTCAATTACCACCGGGTAGCGCTCGAAGCGCTCGGTAAATGTGCGGAAATGCTGTTCTGCCAGAAGCGTGGTGGGCACCAACACGGCCACCTGCTTGCCGTCGTTGACGGCCTTGAACGCGGCCCGCAGGGCCACCTCGGTTTTGCCGTAGCCCACGTCGCCGCAGATCAGCCGGTCCATGGGAACCGGCGATTCCATGTCGCTCTGCACATCCGCTATGGCATTGAGCTGATCCGTGGTTTCCTCGTAGGGGAAACCGGCTTCAAAATCCTTGTAATAACTGTCCGGCGCACTGTAGGCATGCCCCTTTTGCACCTTGCGCTGTGCATACAGGTCCAGCAGGTCGCCGGCGATTTTTTCCACGGACTTTTTGGCCCTGGATTTGACCTTGCCCCAGGATGTGCCGCCAAGCTTGTCGATCACGGGTGCTGCGCCGTCAACGCCCATGTACTTCTGCACCATGTCCATGCGGTCCACCGGCAGAAACAGCTTATCGCCCCCCCGGTACTCGAGCACCAGGAAATCATTGGTGATGCCTTCCACCGTGATTTTCTCCAGCCCCTGGTAATGACCGATGCCGTGATCCACGTGAACCACCAGGTCGCCGGCGTTTAAATCCGCAAAGTCCAAAAGCGCGGTCTGCACCGCCTGCCGGTTTTCCTTGCGGCTTCGCTGCCGAATCCGGGTGCCGAAAATCTGCCGGTCGGTAATTGCCGCAAGGCGCAGGTCATGCCAGACGAATCCGGAAGAAAGCCTTCCGATGCATATGGCGGGACCGATCATGGAAGTCGGCATCTCGGAAAAGGCGTCAAAGGTTTCCGGCCAGATGCCGTATCCGTCGATCAGATCCAGCAGGCGTTCGGCCTGTGCCTTGCTCCGGCATACCATGAGAGTAGCATACCTGTTGTCTGTATTTTCCCCGATCCAGTCGACAAGCGGTTTCAACCCCTGCTCGCCGCGTTGCTGGGCATGCAGGGCCTTTTCCATGTCAGAGGTGTCGTCCACGGCCAGGTCGAATCTCACATCCGCCGGGGCATGCCCGCTTTGGCCCGCATCAACGCCCAGGAGCTGGAAACGGACATGCTGGCGCGCTTCCAAGCGGGTCTTGACCTGCTCCCAGTCCTGGTAAATCGACTCCGGGGTCACACACATCCGGTTATCATTGGCTGCGGAAATATAATTGCGGGATGCCAGGTCTTCTTTTTTCCGGGCGGCCTTTTCAATGGCCGGGGTGTCCGAAACCACCATCAGGGCCTGGTCCGGCAGGTAATCAAACACCGTGTCCGGATCCGGATACACCAGCGGCAGAAGGCTCTCGATGCCGGCAAAAACGCCTTCGGTGCGCAGTCGCTGGACGAATTCGTCCTCTGCCGCCTTGGTCAGCCCTGCCTGCAGCCGCTGCTCACGGGCCCGGTCGATCACGTCGCCGATTTGATTCTTGTACAGAATCGCTTCTCTTGCAGGCAGCACCACGGCTTCCTGGACTTTTTGGATCTTGCGCTGGTTGGCGGCAGAAAAAAAGCGGACCGAATCCACGGTATCGCCAAAGAGCTCGATACGCAGGGGATCGTCATGCATGGGGGAATAAATATCCAGGATGCCGCCGCGAACGCTGTATTCCCCGGGCTCCTCCACCATGGAGGTATGGGAGTAGCCGCCCGCGTTGAGTTTTTCCACAAGCGCGTCGCGGTCAATCTCCTCGTTGACCTGGATCAATTCGGCATAGTCGCAAAGCTCACGTCGCGGAATAATGCGCTGGAGAAACGTTTCCACCGGCGCAACCACGATTGCCGGCGTATTGCCGCTGATCGCCAGCCGATACAGCACCCGGATGCGCTGGGCAGCGGTCTCGTTGTGATACGAAATCCGCTTAAACGGCAGAATATTGTACGGCGGAAATGTATAGACCGGCGGGGTTTGCGGATCTGAGAAAAAGGACAGATCCTGTACCAGGGTTTCGGCCTCCCCGGTATCAGGGGCAACGACAACCAGGGGACGACCCAGACGACGGCTCAGACGGGAAATCATATACGCCCGTTCGGCCCCGGCCGCACCGGTGAAGGTAATGCGCGAATCTCCCTGATCCAGGTGCGCGCAAAGGGAATCAAAAATGCTTCTGTCCGGCGCCTGCCCGGCGCCGGAGATATTCCGATATTTCTTCATGGCCTCATTCAACTGCTTGATGTGTATACCCCCGGAAACTGACAACGCACCGGATTGACCGAAAAAGCGCTTGACGCCGTTTACGTTTCCGTGGTACCGATAATTCCGCTTTGCCGACGTAGCTCAGCTGGTAGAGCAGCTCACTCGTAATGAGCAGGTCAGCGGTTCGAGTCCGCTCGTCGGCTCCATAAAATCCAGGGTTTCAGGCCGGTTTTCCTGAAACCTTTTTTATTGTGCTGTGCCGGGGGCCGTCCCCCCGGAAGATGCCCTTGGTTGCGCTGCCTTGGCTGCCGCAGGGCAAAAGGGTAATATAAAAACGACCGGCCGAAAAATCAATTTTTGTTGATAAAGATTTAAAAATCGTTATAACATCTTGACATATTATTCAGATCGATTTATTTATAATAAAAACGTCATCATTTCATACTTGCAAACATGTGCATAACCGTTTATGAACGGTTGCACCGAATAATCGAACCGCTTTGCACGAACCCGAAAGCGGGATATTTTTTATGGCGGCGCCAGACGACCTGGAAATCAAAGACGAAATTGAAGCAATCGCAGACCGGATTGACAATATCCTCAAGACCGTGAAACGCCATTACCCGATCACGGAAAACGCCAAAAACCAAAGTGAGACCGAATCGGAACAAAGCACACCCGCTTGCCACGATAACCAAACGCCAGAGCAGGAGGCATAATGGCACTGACAAAGAATAAAATTGTTGAAAGCGTCAACGATCTGGGATTTACCAAGAAAAAATCCGTGGACATTGTTGAATCCCTCCTTGAGATCATTAAGCGCAGCCTGGAAAACGATGAGGATGTGCTTGTCTCCGGTTTCGGCAAGTTCTGCATCAAGCAGAAAAACACGCGTCGGGGACGCAACCCCGCCACCGGCGAAGACCTTTTGCTAAACGCCCGGAAAGTCGTCACGTTCAAGTGTTCCGGTAAGCTGCGGGATAGAATCAACCAGGGCAAATAGGCGGCCGGTCCTGCCTTTCTACTCGATTTGATAAGCTTTCATCTTGCTCAAAAGCGAAGGATGGCTGAGCTCCAGCAAGCGCGCGGCCTTGGTTCGATTCCCGCCGGTGGCGGCCAGGGCTTTTTTAATCAGGACTTTCTCCAGCGCCTGCTTGCCGGTTTTCAAGGAATATCCGGATACGATATCGTCAATTCCCTCCTGCCGGCATTGTCCGCCGGCCGCATGCAGCGAGGAAAACAGTTCTGCACCAAGCACATCATCTTCTGCCAGCACCACCGCCCGCTCGATTAAATTCTCCAGTTCCCGGACGTTTCCGGGCCAGGAATGCTCCAACAGCAGAGACATGGCCTCTGAAGAGATGCCGGTAATCTGTTTCTCAAACTTCGTGCTGTAGCGCTCGATAAAAAACCGGCAAAGCAGGGGAATATCATCGGTTCTTTCCACAAGGGGCGGCAGGTGAATGGGCATCACGTTGAGCCGGTAAAACAGGTCCTCCCGGAAAGCTCCCTGCTGAACCTGCTCGGCCAGATCCTTGGAGGTGGCCGTGATTATTCTGACATCGACCTTTTTCGAAGCTGACGCGCCCACAGGCCGAATCTCACTGTCCTGCAGCACGCGCAGCAGCTTTACCTGCAGGGACAACGGCAGATCCCCGATTTCGTCGAGAAACATGGTACCGTCGGATGCCGCCGCAAAAAGCCCGCCGTAATCCCGGTCCGCTCCTGTAAACGCCCCTTTTTTGTAGCCGAAGAGTTCACTTTCGAGCAGGTTTTCCGGAATGGAGCCGCAATTGACCGGGATCAAGGGATTGTCCGCGCGTTTGCTGGCAAAATGAATGCCGCGGGCGATCAACTCCTTGCCCGTGCCGCTTTGGCCGGCAATCAGCACCGTGGTATCGTATTGCGCCACCTTGGCTGCAAGCCGGAAAACCTCCTGCATGCTCCGGCTCTCGGCAATCATGCTGCCGAACCGGTTTGTCCGCTCAATGTGCGCAAGCCGGCTTTTTAACTCCTGGTTTTCATTTTTCAGGGTTTCGCGCTCTTCGGCTTTTTTGAGGGCCAATAGCACCTCGTCGGATTTAAACGGCTTGGATATATAATCATAGGCCCCCTTTTTCATGGCCTCAATTGCGGTATCAATGGTGCCGTAAGCCGACATCATGATCACGTTGGTGGCGCTTAAATGCCGGGCTGCGGATTCAAGAAATTCCATGCCGTCCATATTCGGCATCTTGATATCACAGAAGATATAGTGATAATGCCGGTCACTTACCTTTTTTAGGGCGGCTGCGCCGTCTTGGGCCGTATCCACCCCGTATCCGGCATCGCTCAGCAATGCGCTCAGCATGTGGCGCATGTTGGCCTCGTCATCAACGACCAGGATTCGCCTGCCGCTATGGTTGGAAGGATCTTGTGTCATGAAGCCTTTCCGTGCTGATACGTATTGGCGCGGTCTCCGGCAGCCGAGGCTTCATGCGGTGCTGAACAAAGCGGCAGTTGAATGACGATTTCCGTGCCCCCGTTTGCTGCAGGCAGGGCATCAATGCTGCCGCCCATCTGCTGAATCATCATGTAGCTCACAGACAGCCCCAGCCCGGTTCCCTTGCCGGTTTCCTTGGTGGTGAAAAACGGATCGAAGATCTTATCCAGGTACTGTTCCGCAATGCCGGTGCCATTGTCAATGACCTTGAGCTCGATTGCCCCGGATTCCGAATCCACTGACAACTTGCTCTGCTGCCTGTCCAGGGATCGCGAGGCCAGCCGGATCCGGCCAGACTCGCCGCGTTCGGCCTGCTTGATGGAATCCGCCGCATTGATCATCAGGTTGACCATGACCTGGTGAAGTTGGTCGGCATCCGCATGCACACGATCGTTTTCCGCCGCCATTTCATATTTCAGCGTGATATCGGAAAACAGGGGTTGCTGAGAAAGCATTTCCCCGGCCTCATAAACCAGTTCATGCAGAGATAATACCGAATCGTTTGACGGCCGGTTTCTGGAAAAATCCAGGAGCTGGCCGATGATGGTGTTTACCCGCTGGATCTCGCTTTCGGCCCGCTGGATGTAATCCTGGCCGAGCCCGTCATCGGGTGCAATGGAGCGGGATTTCAGCAGCCCGAGATATCCCAGCACAATCCCGATGGGATTTCCGATCTCATGGGCAATGCCGGCGGAAAGGCGGCCGACGGAAGCCAGTTTTTCAGCACGCACGATTTCATCCTGGGCCTCCTTTAACTGCCGGTTGGATTGTTCCAGCGAATCCAGCGATGCCTGGAGCCGATCGCGGTCGGCTTCAATGCGCCGGAGCATCTGATTTAGCGCCCCGGAAAGCCGGCTGAACTCGTTTTTCTGCTTTTCCGGGAAAAATTCGAAATCCGCTGAAGCCTCGTATTCATCCGTGATGCGGATCAGCCGCTGGATCGGCCGGGTCATCATCCGGGAAAGCCGCCATCCGGCAAGCAGCAGTAAAATCAAAAGATTGATGCCGAGATAGAAGACCGCCAGATGCTGTGTCTGGCGCATCATTCGATATACCGGGGAAAGCGGCACCACTGCGGTCACAACCCCATGGCCGTCCGGGATGGGCTCGGAAATCACCGTGTACCGGCTCTGCGGCCGGAATACGCCCCAGACCTTCCCGGCCGCCCGGGTCCGGGCGTTGCCCGTAGCAATCGTGCGCCCGTGCAGATCCCGGATCTCTCCGGCCAGGGATTCGGGCAGCTCACCCACAAGGCCGGGCGCTTGTCCTTTCCGGCTGATCATTGCCCCGGAAATGATATCGTTGGTCTGAACAGACAAATCCGGCTCCTGCACGTCCGAACCTGTCAACATATCGACAGGGGCGACATTTGATATCCATTGTCTTGCAGAATCAAGCCGGCTGTCAATCAAGCGGTGCTCCATGATCTGCAAAACAACCAGGTCTGTCAAAAAAACGGCCAGAAACAGAAAAAACGCCAGATTAATGGCAATACCGGT
>JAIPEJ010000131.1 GCA_021737225.1 Desulfobacteraceae bacterium | reverse complement strand
GGAACTGCTGACCTCCAGGCGGCACTATGAAACCACCCTGCACCACATGTCAGAGGGACTGCTGGAACTGCTCGATGACGGCAAGATCGTATACGCCAATCCGGCCGCGGTTTCAATCATAGGAACTGCCGAAGAAAACCTGCTGTCTGCCGATTTTATCCGACTTTTCCGGGACAAGGATCAATCCCTGATTGGCCGGGGAATTTCCGAAGCCGCCCAAACCGGCCGGAAACTTTTGCAAAACGAAATCCTGGAGCTCAACGGCAAGCTGGTCTCGGTAACCATTAACCCCGTCCGGGAGGAAAACCGGCAGTATACCCTGGTAGTGATGCTGCAGGACATCACCCGGCAGAAACAGGCCGAACACGACTTGCAGGAACGGGAGGAAAAATACAAACAGGAAAGAAACTTCCTGGACAATATTTTTGAAAATTCACCGGATGCCGTTATCATTGTGGACAAGCACGGCCGGTTTACCCGGTGGAATAATCAAGCCGCCAGGCTGTTTGGCTACGATTTTTCCGAACTCAAGGGAAAAAAGGCTTTTCACCTTTACGCAGACACCCGGGAAATGGAAAAGATGCTGGACATCCTTCGAAAGCAAGGCGCCGTGCAGAATTATGAAATTGATTTTACGCGAAAAAACGGCACCTCTGTGACATGCGCGGTATCCATGAGCCTGCTGTACAACGATGCCGGGGAAAAAATCGGAAGCCTGAGCATCATCCGGGATCTGTCCGAGTGGAAACAGGTGGAGCAGAAACTCAAGTATCTGAGTTTTCATGATTCCCTTACCGGCGCCTACAACCGGGCCCTTTTTGAAGAAGAAATGCAGCGCCTGGCCACGGATAGACATCTCCCGCTGGGGATCATTGTTTGCGATATCGATCGGTTAAAACGAATCAACGATACAATGGGCCACCAGCAGGGAGATGCCCTGATCGTGGCAGCAGCGGAAATCCTGAAAAAATCTTTTCGCACAGGCGATATCATCGCCCGTATCGGCGGGGATGAATTTGCGGTGCTGGTCCCCCGCAGCAGCCCGGAAATAATCACCAACTGCATCGACCGGCTCCGGGAGATGATCGCAGACTTTCGTAGCCGGCGCCCGGAAATGAATTTATCCATATCCATCGGATATGCCATCGCCAGCGAGCTGCCCGTGGATACCCGGGCACTTTTCAAAAAGGCAGATAACCATATGTATTCGGAAAAATCAAAGATTTACTGCTGATAATTGCAGGGCGGCCAAATCCTGCCAGGCGGGCTGCAAAAAACAAATATCCCGCCCTTGCCGATTCCTTGAAGCGATTTCACGAATTTCCCGTATGCCCCCGCCCGGCCGAAACATTCAGCGCCGCCGTTGCCGGATAAGCATGCCCGCCCTTGAAAAACCGTAAAGCGGTTTTATATTATTATTAGCATATACTCGAAACAATATGGCAGCCAGGGGGGGGGGTGAAATGATCTCTCGGTTTCTGGCGGAAACGGAATTTGCACGAACAATGCGGGCCATGTAATGGGCAAAATAAAAAAACAAAGCTCGATTAAGGAGGTGAACAATATGCCAAGACGAGACGGTACCGGCCCGAAAGGCCAGGGCCCTATGACCGGCAGAGGCATGGGCGGATGCGGGCCGAGTCAGAACCGCATCCCGAATACAGGTCAGCCAGGCGCCCGGGGCACAAGGCGCGCGCAAGGCCTGGGCCGACGAATGACAAACGGTTTTAATAATCTCAGAAGGCGGATCCGCAGCCGGAGGTATTGAAAAAAACCGCCCTTCCCCTCTTGCCCTGCCTCACGCGCAAAGGCGGGCCACCTTTGGAAAGGGGGCCCGCTACCCGGGCAGGGCCGGAAGGCTGCGATAAAAACAAAACCGCAAGCGGATCTCTGAACTTCAGGGCGAAAAACAGAATAAGTCCGCATTTCTCCTGATTCAGCCGCCGGCCTGTGCTTAGGCGGCTGAATCCGCAGACCGGAGACCCTGCTTTGAAAATTACGATTTTATACGACAATGATGCATTGGACAGCCGCATGGCCCCGTACTGGGGCTTTGCGGCCCTGATCGGCGGGCTTCACGGATTTTCCGACTTTCCCGCCATTTCCTCGCTGGATCTGGTTTGCGCCACCCACTGCACCCGGAACAAAGACGAAATCAGGTCCCGCTTTCCCGACACCGCCATTGCCGGCGGCGCCGGGAAAATCATCGGAATATAAGACACCAACCTGACCGTCCGCCGGGCCTGATCGGAGGACTCAAGGCCCCATTTCCCCTTTTGCCGTTGCGGTATTGATACTCCCGGCCATTGCCTGAAGGCCGTTTTCGGTTTATGATATGATATATGAAACCGACAGTCCGGCAAATTACTGAAAAAATCGAGGAGCAGCTGGCCGCCGAGATCCGGCTGGACCGGGAGGTGCTGCATTACATCGAATCCGCGGCCGACGCCGCGGATCCGGCGGAACTCACCCGGCAGATGGCCGACAGTGACACCTGTGACAGCCAGAGCCTTTTTGAGCTGATATTCTACCCGGAACAATCCCACCAGCGTTACCTGGAACCCGAGCTGGAAGCCGGGGCGCTGGAAGAAAGCGAAAACCGCGCCGTCGAAGACCGGCTTGCGGAAAAACGGCTCCGGCCGCGCCTGGTCTTTCCGGAAGGCGGAAAAACCGGCGGCATTCAACTGCCTGAAAACATCGTGCGCCGGTATGTACGCCGGCTGAATCTGACCCGGCAGATCCCGCCCCGGGTGGCCGACGCGATCCGCTCCCATATCCGGGATCCGGAGCAGGCCTTGACCGTCCGGGTCCGGCTGAGAAACACCCGGTTCGGTTTTTCCGGGGAAGTAGTCTCTTTTTTATGCGCGTATCTGGAAAAAGTACCGGCGGTATCTGAATCGGACATGGAGCGGCTGGACCTGGCCCTGTCGCTGCTGGACCACGTTCCGCAAAAAACGGATATCTACACGGCCATGATGGCGCACAAACACCATTGCGAGGAAATGATCCGCCGGGCCGATACCAGCGAACAACGCCTGCGCAGCCAGCCGGTAGAAGCCCTGATCATGCAGGGGGTGAACATCCCGTGTATTTCCGCGGAACAGGCCCGGATCCGGATCCGCATGATCGACGAGATCGCCCTGCGGGTATTTGGCAGAACCGAGATGAACGGCCCGGCCGAATCAGGCAGCCAAAGCCCCATCAACCCGGGGGCATTGAATGCGGCCCGGGACCTGGACAAGGTCATCAAAATCCTGTCCTGACATTTATCCCGGCCGGCCTGCGGGATAATTTACCACATTTCCAGCACAGCCTCGGCCTGGGCTTCGGCCTTTTCGCCCAGGGGCGAGTCCCCGGCAATGTCGGCGGCTTTCTTGTAAATCTGCACCGCCTTGTTGTAATGGTGGGTCTTGGTATACGCCCGGGCCAGGTCCATGTGGATCTCGGCGGCCTGGGGGGCCTTTTCAATGGCCTTTTTCAGTCTTTTGATCGCCTTGTCATAATCTCCGGTGGCAATGTAGACCTGACCCAGCCCGTGCAGCGCGCGGGGAAAATCGTGTTTCAGATTCAGGGCTTCCAGGTAATACTGCTCTGCCTTTTGATACGCACCCTTTTTGTAATACACGTATCCCAGGTTGCTCAGCGGGTACTGGGGGGTCATGTACAAAAGATCCTCATTGACCTCCTTGAAACACGCGATCGCCTTGTCCCACTGCTCCAGGGCGACATAGGCCGATCCCAGGTTGTTTCTGGCAGGCGAGTAATCGGGCTTGAGGTCAATGGCCTTTTTAAAGTGCGCAACCGCCTTCTCCGGCCGATCCTTTCCCATGTAGGTCAGCCCCAGATCATTGTGCAGGTAGGGATCTTCCGGATGCATTTGCTCGGCCTTGAGAAGCTCGCGCAGCGCCTTGGTGTAGTTTCCGTCCGCCATATAGGCTTCCCCGAGGTTTCTGGCGGCTTCGGCCCTTTGTATTTCCTGGTTCGCACCCTTGCTGGCACCGCAGCCGCAGCACACTCCCAGCATCATCACGCCGGCAATTATTTTAAACAGAGTCTTATGTTTCATCTTGCACCTCTTTTCATTGTCGAATGCGCATCACCCTGACACCCTCACCCTGAAGGTATTCCAAAAGCGCGCTTGCCGGTTTCGCCCGGGTCAAAAGCAGCCGTGGCCCGCCATTCTGCTGACCGGCAGAAACAAGGTAGCCCGGAAACTCGATGGATGTATTATATATCCGGGGCCGGTCTGCCGCCCAGAAAATCGGGGCCTTGTCGTAGGCAATCGGCAGTGCCTCGGCCAGATCCCGGAGCAGCGGCTCCATTTCCCGGCGCCCTTCTATCTTCAATATTTTAAAGCCGGTTTCCTCTATGGCCTTTACGGCATCTCCCTTCAGGCTGCCGTAATCCACCAGCATTTCGGCCTTATCTCCCATTGACAGCAGGTTGGTGGTCGCCTTAACCTGAAACCCGGCATAAGGAAAAGAAACCTGCACGTTTTCATAATACCGGTATCCCAGCATTTCCGTAATCACGCGTACCAGCCGCGCTGGCTGCCGAGGATCCACCCCCGGCAATTTCTCCGGGGCATCCTGGTTGCCGGCCTCGTCTAACAGCCAGCCGGACATGTCTTCTTTTTCCACCCATTCCCGTATCCGGATGTGATGCTTGGACAGATAATCACAAATCGTCTGGGGGGTTCGCATCTCCGGCTTGGACAAAATGTTGAGGCAGACTTTCATCCCGCTGCCCGGGGTATTATATATAAACTGTCCGCGCAGCACAATCGAAACCCCCCGGTCTTTAAACGACATGCGTTTTTTATACCCATCCGGGTTCAATGCAGAAATCAGGTCCTCCAGCAGGGCGGACAGTTCCGGTTCGCCCTGGACAAACATTACTTCCAGATTTTCCCAGTGCTGTTGAATGACCATTTGCTCTGAAGGCCGGAGCCACCTGCGCTTGGTAAACAAAAAGCGCTGACCGTTTTCAAATGCCAGCACCGGTGTGCGGGAAAGATCAAGCCGGAAGTCGCCCCGGACCGGCCGGGGGAAATAATACTGCCCGCTGTCCAGGAGCTCGGCGCCCAGGATTTCGGCTGCCTTGGCAAATACGGACAAGTCCTCAAACCATTGCATCGGCGGCGCAACAGAAGGCGAAGGCTCCGAACTTTCGGCTTCCCCGGCCCCTGCTGCTTCAGGGCCGGCTCCGATCTGCACGGGCACGGCTTCGGATTTGTGCATCTCCGGCTTTTCGGGCTCGGATTCCCGGAAAAGCGCTTCATACCAGCCCTGGTTGCGAACATCCGGGTCCGGAAGCCGTACCTGCATGCCCGCCTGGATTTCATCCAGATCCGTAATTTCCGGATTCAATCTCTGAAACAGCTTGATCCCGCGCTTGTAAGCCTGGGTGCCGTAATCACCGAAGCGCTCGGAGATCAGCCGGGATACCCAGTCCCCGTAACGGACTTGGTATTTTTCGGAATAGCGCTTCAGGGCCTCGGGCAAATCGGTGATGGTCACGACCGGGATGGTTACTTCTCCGCTATCCTGGCCGGCCAGGGTGCCGGGGGCCAGGACCCGCAGCGGGATCAGGATCCGGTCCTTGGGATAGATCAGATCCACGTCGGTTACATCCGGGTTGATATGCTTGAAAATTCGCAAAAAACGCGGGAAATCCCTGTGCGAAATATCACCCCGCTGTTTTAGAAGCCGGATCACGTAATCGTCTTCCTGGACCACGTAAGGATCGCAGAGCACGTCCTTTCCCTGGTACTGCTTGACCGCGTAATGTTTCTGGTAAAAAACGGCATGTGCGGGTTCCGGAATCATTACCAGCACAGCCGCCATGGCACACACCCAGAGAAGTCCGGCCAAAACAGGCAAACCATGCGATTGCATGCCGGTCACACCCTTTTCAGTTCAAGTCTGTGGGCGATCTCCTCGGCAACACGCCGGACAAAAGCATCCAGGGGCTGGCCGGACAGGTGTTTGCCCGGCTGGGGAACCTTCTCCAGATCCCCGGGTTGAACCAGTTCCGGAGCATTAATTAATTCGGACCGGGGTGTAATCCCATACTCGGCGGGGAAACGGTTTTCAAAATACATTTGCTGGAAATCCGAAAATTTCAAAGCGTGGGCAGTGGAGTCCAGCACCACGGTTTCATGCGCGGCGATTTTCCCGCAACTCCGTGCGGCCACCATGCCGGCCAGGCACTCGCCTCCATGGGTGCAGACCACGTGTCCATTCCGATTGGCCCGCAGCTGCCAGTCCATGATATCCTGCTCTGAGACCTCCACCACGGATATTTTTTGCTGCCCCGCCCGCTGGTTGTATTCCGAGACCAGCCGGATCACCCGGGGCATTGACACCGGATTGCCGATCATGGCCGCCTGGGCTACGCTGGGTTTTACCTGTACCGGCTCGAACCGTCGCTTTTCCGGGTCCGGTTCCATGTAGTACTTGTAAACCGGATTGGCATGCTCGGACTGAACGCCGATAATCTTGGGCAGCTCATCAATCAGCCCAATCTCGTGGAACTTGAGGAATCCGCTGATGATTGCGGTGATATTGCCGGCATTGCCGATCGGGGCCACAACCACCTTATCGGTCATTTCATATTCGAATTCCTGGGCGATCTCGTATGAATACGACTCCTGTCCCAGGATGCGCCAGGCATTCTTCGAATTCAGCAGCGCCACGTTGTAATTTTCAGACAGATGCTCCACGATTTTCATGCAGTCGTCAAAAACACCCGGTATTTCAAAAACCATGGCACCGCTGCCAAGCGGCTGGGACAACTGCTGCGGGGTTACACGCTTATGCGGCAAAAGAACGGCTGACTTGACATCCGGTTGCAGAAAAGAGGCATACAGCGCGGCAGCCGCAGAAGTATCCCCGGTCGATGCGCAGACTGCAAGCACATCGGAAACATGGCCTTCCCGGATCAGGTACCGGATATAGCTCAACGCACTGGCCATCCCCCGGTCCTTGAATGATGCGCTGGGATTCTGGCCGTCGTTTTTAAAGAAAAACCTGCCGCCGGCTTTTCCCTGCATCCGCGCATTGGCTTCCACCACCGGGGTATGGCCCTCGCCCAGCCATACCACGTCATCGAGCGGCAGAATCGGCCCGATAAATTCGTGATACCGGTAAATCCCGTTTAAAGCCGGCTGGTTTAACATCCGCCGGTAGTCGAAAATGCGGCGCCAGGTCTGCCCGGAAATCTGTTTTAACCGGTCAAATTCCGCGTCATACAGCAGCAGCACGTGACCGCATTCCGGGCAGGTGTAGAGCAGATGAAGGATGCCGAACTGTGCATCGCAGTGCAGGCAGCGGTAGATCAACTCGCCCGCGGGCTCCGGGATCATGTAGGGCCGGATATCGTCTGGGAAATCTTGCAGTCTCACAGTGTAATGGTTTCCTTGCCGCCCATGTACGGCCGCAGCGCTTCGGGAATGATCACGCTGCCGTCTTCCCGTTGACAGTTTTCCAGTAATGCGGCCACAGTCCTGCCCACTGCCAGCCCCGAGCCGTTTAAGGTATGCACCAGCTCGGTTTTTTTATGGGATTTGCGCTTGAACCGAATCCCGGCACGGCGTGCCTGAAAGGATTCGAAATTGCTGCAGGATGAAATTTCCCGGTATTTTTGCTGGGCCGGCATCCACACCTCGATATCGTAAGTCTTGGCCGAGGCAAATCCCATGTCCCCGGTGCACAGCAGCACCACGCGATATGCAAGCCCCAGCTTCTGCAGCACCGTCTCTGCGTCGGCCAGCAGCCGCTCGAGTTCGTCATAGGAATTTTCCGGGGCCGCGAATTTAACAAGCTCAACTTTATTAAATTGGT
>JAIPEJ010000130.1 GCA_021737225.1 Desulfobacteraceae bacterium | reverse complement strand
GACATGACCAGCTCCCGGTCATAGCCGATCAGTATCAAGCCCACGTCCCGGGCCTTTCCCTCTGCAACCGAATTGGTGGCAAGCGTGCTCGATATCCCGACCAGCTTGACTCGGGCCGGATCCTTGATGTTTAACGACTTGAGCACCGATACCACCCCCTGGGCCAGATCCTCGCGGGTGGTCAGGGTTTTGCCCGAGGCCAGCACCTCCCGGGTGTGATAATCCATGAGCACCCCGTCGGTGTAGGTGCCGCCGGTATCAATGCCCACCACGTAGTTGGTTTCCTTTTTCTCTTTTGCCGGGCCCAAGCCCCTGCGCCCGGCTCCCGGATCAAATGTTTGGTGTGTCTTCATTTTTTCCTTTATAAGTAAATACTCAAAACCTGTGTAATTATTCCAAAAAATGTCGGGGCAACATAATTTTAAATAAAAACAAAAGATTAAAACAAAACCACTTTGCCCTTGACGTTCGAAAAGCCTGCAAGCAGCCGGACTGGCGCTCACAGGCTTTTCCGATCCATTGCAGTCGCCTTTTTGAAGGCTATTTCGAACGCACCCGTTCCTCGGCCGCATCCAGGATCTTCTGGATGTCCTTTTGGGCTTCTGCGGGCACCCTGGATACGGGGCCTTCGTGATTATCGATGATGTCCCGGGTCTTCTTGATGACCCGGTCCTTCATGGTCAACCGTCCCTGGGCGTCCCAGTCCTCGTAGCTGTTTCTGTCCATGAGCGTGGGCTGCCAGTGCTTGCGGAACCATTTCATGGTGTGGTCCTCATACAGGTAATGGCCGCCCGGGCCCACGTTGCAGATCTCGTCCACGGCCAGGGTCTCTTCGTTGACCTCCACGCCGCCGCAGATCAGCCGGCTCATGCCGATAATCTCGTCGTCCATGACCGTCTGGAAAACATCACCGGTAATGCCCGACTCTGTATACCCGTTGTCATGGACGAAATTGGCGCCCGAGAGCATGGCCATGTGGATTGAGAATGCAGCTTCGATGGCGGACTGCATTTCCATCTTCTTGGTATCCGTGCACCCCGAGGTGGAATACATGGGCAGGCCGACGTAATTGAGCATTTCCGTGAACATCGCGCTCATGATGCCCAATTCCGGGGCGCCGTAGGAATAAATGGTGCGCCGCATGTCAAGAATGGACTGCACACCGCCGATCAGAATACAGGTGCCCGGATTAAGCAGCTGGGACACCACCACGCCCACCATGGACTCGGCCATGGCCACAATGATCTGCCCGGCGTGGGTGGCCGGAACCGTGGCGCCGCCGATGGCGCACGGCGTGTATACCTGCGGGATCCGGTGCTGGGCGCAGTAATAGCATTTACCGATGGCGTCAAAGTCACTGGTCAGCGGGCTGATGGGCTCGCTGTAGTGAATGAAGTTGGGGTACTGCTTGAAGGCCTCCTCGCCCCCGGCCATGACAATGCCGATGCGGTGTTCGTCCTTGACGTTTTCCACGTTAAAAGCCCAGTTCATGATCACCTTGCGCGTGTTCTGGATCATGTCGGCAAATTCATAAACATCTGAGAGCGCGTGGGTCACGTCATCAATGGAGCCCAACGATTGCACGTATCCGATGTTGGGCAGTGCATCGCATACCCGCGCCACGATGGTGGCGTCTTTGCGCTGATACGGCCGCCGCTCCATGGTCTCGGTGTCAATGAAGTTCGGCGGCGTGGGCCCGGGGCCGAAATAGCTGCGGCCCGGCTCCACGTAGCACATTTCTTCCTGGCCGTCCCAGCTGTATATGGTGGTCGTGGGCGGCAGGGAGGACAGGGCATCGCGCACGACTTCCGGCGGGATGCGCACGCGGTTGCCGTCGACTTTACAGCGGTTCTTGGCCAGAAGCTCGCGCACTTCTTCGTGAACCACTTTTGCGCCCGTATCGTTTAACGTCTTGATCACCCCGCGGAATATGCGCGCCTTCTGGTCTTCTGAAAGCAACGAAAACCGGGGGGTTTTGTTTACCGTGTAATTTGTCCTGAAGCTCATATGCTTTCTCCTTATCTGGCCTTACCAAAACCCCTGTGACGTAACCAGTTGTCCGGGGCCGGATATTGTCAGTTATTTGGAATGGCGCTTTTCAGCCGCATCAATGATTTCCTGGAGCCCCTTGCGGGTGGCGTCATCAATCGGCTGGGGTTCATAGGTGTCCAGCAGTCGCTGGGTCTCCTCATTGACCCGATCCGACATGGTTTTGCTCCCTTCGCTGTTCCAGGTCTCCCAGTCGGAACGGTCCATGAGCTTGGGAAAGAACCAGTCGCGCCAGTGCGCATAGGTATGATCGTGGGTGACAAATTCGCCCCCCGGACCCACTTCATTGATAACCTTCAAGGCAAGCCCTTCATCATCGGTGCGGATTCCCTTGCCGACCTGGCGGACCATCCCGATAATCTCGTCGTTCATAACCAGGCTTTCCAGCGAGGCATTGACCCCGGAGTCAATATAGCCAACGTCATGGACCAGGTTGGCGCCCGAGAGAAATGCGGTCAGCAGGCTGAGGGTGGATTCAATGGCGGCCTGTTCATCGAGCCATTTTGAATCCGAGCACCCGCCGGTGGAAAACATCAGCAGGTTCAGCCATTTGGATATATCGGTATTTGCCGCCGAGGCCAAAGACAGCTCCGGCGCCCCGTAGGAATAAGTGGTGGTGCGCATGTCCATCACCGTGGTCACACCGCCCATGATCAGCGGCATCCCCGGATTTTTCAGATAACACATAACCGCGGCCAACAGCGTTTCAGCCAGGGACTGCACCAGCATGCCGGCAATGGTGGCCGGGGCGGTGGCACCCGAACTCGGACACGGCGTATACATCGCCGGGATGCCCTTTTCCGCGGCAAACAACAGTTTTTCCACTGCACTGTGATCGTTGGTCAACGGTGAGATGGGCTCGATATAAGCCACGAACATGGGGCTCAGCCGGAATTCCTCCTCTCCGCCCTGGAACAGGCAGGCCATCTTCCACAGGTCTTCAAGGCCTTCGCCGTCCACGCTGGTAACCACCATGGGCTTGGTGCAGCCCTCGAGCATGGCCATGAACTGGTGGCGGTCATAGGTCTGGGGGTTCGGCACATCGCTGACAATGCCGTGAGACATGAAAAAGTCGAAATTCGGCAGGGCATCGACGATCCGGGCCGCATCCGTTACATCTTTATACGTGGTGCGGCGCCGCTCCCCGGTTTTGCGGTCATAGGTAAAGGGCAGGTCCGATCCGGTGCCGAAATAAACGTGATCCTTTTGCAGCGCCACCGATCGCTTTCCGTTTCTGCCCTGCAGGGTGATTTTTCTCGGGTAGGTTTTCAGAGCCCGCTCCACCAGTGAAGCCGGCACGCGCACGCGCTTGTCCTCACTGACAACGGCCTCGTTGCTGTTGCGAAACAGCTCCAGGGCCTCGTCCTGATGGACCCGGGAACCGATCCGCTCAAGCACGTCCAGGGCCGCAAAATAAATCTGCTCGATCTGGTCCTCCGTCAGGACCCGGAACTGGGGGGTTTCCTGTACGGTCTGGTTCATTGGTTGCATATCGGGCATTATAGATTCCATGGTCTATCTCTCCTATTCATTCCCCGTTGTTTGCCACAGGGGAGGTTGACATATCCGGGATTGCTCGTTTCCAAACGCGAAGCCGCGGTCAGAACTTTAAAATCCGGGCCGCGGCTGAAATCCGCCAAACTGCGAAAGAGTTATTTCCCTACGGCTTCTCTTCCCTTGTCAACGGAACTGGCCGCGTTTGCGCCGTAAATATCGGCCCCGATTTCCTCGGCAAACTCCCCTGTTACCGGGGCGCCGCCGACCATGATCTTAACCTGGTCCCGGATGCCGGCTTCCTTTAACGCATTGACAACCTCGCCCATTCTGGGCATGGTGGTGGTCAGCAGCGCGGACATGCCCAGCAGATCGGGCTTGTGCTCCTTGACCGCATCCACGAACACCTGGGTGTCCAGGTCAATGCCCAGGTTGACCACCTTGAACCCGGCACCCTCAAACATCATGGCCACCAGGTTCTTTCCGATATCATGAAGATCGCCCTTCACCGTGCCGATAACCATGGTGCCGGCCGCTTTGGCCTGACTTTCGGACAGAAGCGGTCGCAGCTTATCCATACCGGCGCTCATGGCCTTGGCCGAGCGCAGCACCTCCGGAATGAACATTTCACAGGCCTTAAATCGCTGGCCAACCACGTCCATACCGGCGATCAGGCCGTTTTGCAGGACCTCCTGGGGATCCAGTCCCTCATCGATTGCTTCCTGGGTCATATTGCTAACGTCTTCGACCTTACCCGCGATCAGCAGATCTGCCATTTTCCCAAAATCAACAGCCATGTTTTCTCCTCCTTGCACTTGCGTATTTAAAGTTTGTGTAAAAACTGAAACACCAATTCTTCAACATATAAAGATAGGCCTGTTTTCGTGCTCTGCCAATTAAAATCGATCCTTGCGGAAAATTCTATTTTTTGCGGAAATGGAAAATCCCCCAGGCCAGATAGCCTTTCTGTCCGCCATCGACCCAGTTGCGAAGGCCTTTTTTCATGTTCTCGATATAGTCGCGGCTGACCACGCCTTCCAGTTCGCCTTCCCGGCTTTCCAGTTCCTGCAGAACGCGTGCGTAATGCGTGGTCAGGTGCGGATCCAGCGGCTCGTAGCTGACCTCCTCGAATCCGAGCTGCTTGGCATAATCCCGGTAAAATCCGGGCGATCCGAGGGACTGGAGATGAATGCGCTCGTAAATGGGCTGCAGCACGCCCTCGGGGCAGTCATCTGCCTGCATGGGATCGGTAAAAATCATTTCCCCGCCGGACTTTAATACCCGGTGGGCTTCCTCGAGCACTTTCCGCCTGTTGTCGCTGTGCAGAATGGCGTCCTGGGACCATACCAGGTCAAAGGATTCGTCCGGATAGGGGATTTGGGCAAAATTGCCGTCCACCACTTCAAGCAAGTGATCCAGCCCCTGTTCCTTGTTCATTTTCCGGCCGCGCTGATTTTCGGTTTCGCTCAGATTTAGCACTACCACGTTCCAGCCGTAATTCTTGGCCAGAAAACGCGCGGATCCTGAAAATCCGCCACCCAGATCAATGACGCGGGCCTCCTTGCCGACCATCTTGGACCGGTCGGCCATGTGCCGGATGGTTCGTCGACTGGCTTCGAATATGGTATCGTTTTCCGACTCATAAATTCCGAGATGCAGGTCTTCCCCGCCCCATATGGTGTAGTAAAAATTGTGGGCATCCTCACTGTCATAATAGGATTTCGTAACTTGTACGGGTTCCGGCATGTCGTTGTTCATGACTTTTCCTCCTGTATACTTATTAATATTAATAAAATCAAAATGTTAAATGCTTTCGAAGTCTACCTACCAAAATACAAAAAAGCCCGTTATTGAAACCTTGTTCAACGGGTGGAAAATTGATAGTTTTTCGAGTAATTAAGTGCAATTACATATAATATTGTGATATCATAATATAAACAAAAAAACCTGTCAACACTTTTTTTCTGCAAAAAATCAATCCTATCTAAAGGTTAGTCTTTTCTACACCAAAA
Organism: Desulfobacteraceae bacterium; assembly: GCA_021737225.1. Classification (GTDB taxonomy): domain Bacteria; phylum Desulfobacterota; class Desulfobacteria; order Desulfobacterales; family Desulfosalsimonadaceae; genus Desulfosalsimonas. The sequence goes on along the minus strand of JAIPEJ010000130.1, from coordinate 2,306 downwards.
GAATTCTATTGACAAAAAAATATTCTTTTGTAATAAAGAGTTGCCTTAAAATAAACAAATAACTCGTAAAAGTTTTTTTGCAACCAAATAAACAACAAATAAAAGGGCAACCCTATGGCAGAAATTTTACCCTTTCGGGGGATACGTTATAATCAGGAAAAAATCCGGGACCTGTCCGAAGTGGTCACGCCACCCTATGACGTGATTTCAGAGGACCAGCAGGAAGCCTATTACCAGCGGCATCCCAACAGCGTGATCCGCCTGGACAAAGCCAAGGCCACGCCCGGGGACACGGATACGGACAACCCATACACCCGGGCGGCGGCAGATTTTCGCCGGTGGCTTGAACAAGGCGTGCTGATCCAGGATGAGACCCCGAGCTTTTATCTGACCTCGGTAAAATTTACCGTAAACGGCGAGGCGATCACCCGGTACGGGCTGATTGCGGCGGTGCGGCTTGAGCCTTTTAAATCCGGGGTGATTCTGCCCCACGAGGAAACCTTTTCCAAGGTGAAATCCGAGCGCCTGGAGCTGATGAAGGCCTGTCACGCCAATTTCAGTCATATATTTTCAGTTTATTCGGACCGGGACAACATTCTCGCCACGCTCAGGGCAGAAGCCGAAAAAAGACCGCCCGAGGCTGCATTCACCGATGACAGCGGCCATTTTCACCACATGTGGAAAATTTCCGACCCGGAAATCTGCCGCCAGGTCACAGCGTCCTTAAAAAAGCGACGCCTGTTTATTGCCGACGGCCATCACAGATATGAAACCGCCCTGAATTATCGGGAGTGGGCGCGCCAGAATACGCCGGATTTTGACGAGAATCATCCGGCCAATTTCATTATGATGTATTTGTGTGCAGTCGAGGACCAGGGGCTGATTATTCTGCCCACGCACCGGCTGCTGCCCGAGGTTCCCGAAAGCGCCGGACAAAAGCTGCTCGACGATGCCCGCGCCTATTTTGACATTGAAACCTTTGCCCACGAACCGGACCGGGAAGCCGCGGCACGGCAGTTAAACCAGTCCATGCACCGGCATCGCAACGACCATATCGTGGGCCTGGCCATCAAGGACGAGCCGGCATATTACGCAATGGTCTTAAAATCGGGCGTCATGGAAGAGCTCTTTGGCGACGAGATCCCCGACGAACTGCAGGGACTGGACGTGACCACGCTCACGCGCCTGATTCTGATGAAGCTGATGGGATTTGACAAAAAAACCCTGGACGATCATTCTTTGATCGGCTACAGCAGCAGCGAAACCGAAGCCCTGGATATGGTGGCAACGGGGCAGTATGATATGGCATTTATCTTAAATCCGCCCACCAACGAGCAGGTCAGAAAAATTGCAGAGGCGGGTTTGACCATGCCCCGAAAAACCACATTTTATTACCCCAAGGCGATCACCGGCCAGGTCATGAACAAGCTGAGCCGGGACTGATTTTTCCCGGGATTCGCGAATACAGGAGGTCGCGGGATCAAGGAAGTCCGGGACATAAAACAGATGCAGGCGCTGGCAGAAGATTTCCGCCGGCAAGGGCAACCCATTGCGTTTGTGCCCACCATGGGGTATCTCCATGATGGGCACCTTTCCCTGCTGGCAGCGGGCCGGCAAATGGCCGATATCCTGGTTGCCAGCATATTCGTCAACCCGACCCAGTTCGGCCCGGGCGAGGATTACGACAATTACCCCCGGGATCCGGAAAGGGATCGGGCGCTGGCGGAAAAGGCGGGCACGGACGTGTTGTTCATGCCGGAAAAAGCGCAATTATACCCGGAAGGCTATGAAACCTATGTGACCCAGACGCATCTGCCCAGGCTTTTGTGCGGGCTTTCCCGGCCCACCCATTTTTCCGGGGTCACAACGATCGTGGCCAAGCTTTTTAATATTGTCAGGCCGCATTATGCGGTCTTTGGCGAAAAAGATTACCAGCAGCTGGCCATTGTCCGGAAAATGGCGGCGGATTTGAATTTCGACACGCAGATCATTGGTGCCCCGATTGTTCGGGAGCCAGACGGACTGGCCCTGAGTTCGCGCAACAAGTACCTGAGCCCCCAGCAGCGCCAATCTGCGCTGAGCTTAAACCGGGCGCTGGCAGAAGCGCAACAGATGGCGGCCGGGGGCGAAACCCGGGCGGAGCGCATAATTGAAAAAGCGTTTCAGATCATTACCGCCCAACCGCAAACCGAGATTGACTACGTTCGGCTCTGCGATCCGGAAACCCTTGAAGATGTGGCTGTCATTGACCGCCCCGTTTTAATGGCCCTGGCGGTCCATGTAGGACAAACCCGATTGATTGACAA
>JAIPEJ010000129.1 GCA_021737225.1 Desulfobacteraceae bacterium | reverse complement strand
CAAATTGAAACAGCATTATAAAAGAGCTTAGAACGGCACTCAAAGTAAAAGTACGACGCAGTTTCATGACAAGTCTCCTTGGTCCGGTAAAAAGTCTTTTTTACAGGCAGTGTTAAGTTTTAAGTGATTAAGTGTTTAAGTAAAATCAAAAAATTATATTTCTATTGCGGAAAGGGTGCAACCTTTTTTAAGCTTTTTTACGAAACCGTCAACCGTCAACCGTCAACCGTCAACCGTAAACCGTGAACCTTTAACATTTAATATAATCCTTTTTAAAAACAACGAAAGCAGATGGTTTGTCTTCGCCCTGCGGCCGGATCGGTCTTCGGTGCGCCATCGGCCTGCGCGTTGACTGGTCTTGTACATGTGGTTATTTATGTGTATGCTTAAAAAAGAAATAAACGATTTATAAGGAAAGATGTGCATTATATATGGAACCCGGAACAGTTGTGGAATATATAGACCAGCAGCGAATCGTGTGTGCCGCGGTCCTGGAGGAAAAAGACGGCCGCCTTCGGCTGCTCAATGAAAATAACCGGGAAGTCAATCAGAAGGCCGCCCGCCTGACCCATGTTTCGCATACCCGCCTGAATTTTTCCCAGGGGCGGGACAAGGTGGTGGAAGCGCTCAAGGAAACTGCCGTGCGGCGGCAGGCTTTAAGCCGGCACATTGACATCCCGGAAATCTGGGAGGCGGTGCACTCGCTGGAAGAATGGATTGATCTGGAAACCATGACCGCATTCTGCTTTTCCGGGCAACCGGAAAGCGATCACGAGTCTGCCGTGATCCGCGCGTTTTTTGAAAACCGGACCTATTTCAAGTTCAGCCATGACTGGTTTTATCCCCACTCCGAGGAGACGGTGGAAAACAATATCGCCCGCCAGGAGGCAGAGGCGCGCAAGCAGCGGCTGATTGAAGAGGGCGGGCGGTGGATGCGCAGCGTGTTGAGCAACGGCGGCGCACCGCCTGAAGTCGATGCCGGGATTATCGATATTCTGAAATCCTATTATCTCCACGGCAAGGAAAGCGCCAACCCTTCGGCGGCAAAGGCCGTGCTGTCCAGGGCCGGGGCGGACGGACCGGAAACCATTTTTTCCGCCATGGTGCGTGCAGGATTGTGGGATCCCGACGAAAACCTCGATCTTTACAGATACGAGATCCCCACGGAGTTTCCCGGTTCGGTCATGGAGAAGGCAGACGAGCTTCACGGCCGGGATGAAAATTTTCCGCCGGATCCCAAAAGGCGTGACCTGACCGATCTCGAGATCATTACCATCGACGGCCAGGGCACCATGGACTTTGACGATGCATTAAGCCTCGAGCAGCAGGGCAAACAATTGCGCATCGGCGTGCACATCTCGGATGTGGCCGCATGGGTGGAAAAAGGCGGCGTGATCGACCAGGAGGTCATATCCCGGGGCACCTCGATTTACATGCCGGACTTAAAGATCCCAATGCTGCCAAACGGCCTGGCCGAAAATCTGTGCAGCCTGATCCGGGGAAAGGTGCGCCCGGCCATCAGCATATTTTTCACGGTGACCTCCCAGGCCGATATCGTGAATTACGAGATCGTGCCGTCCTGGATTTCTGTTAAGCGTCAGTTGACCTATACCGAGGTCGATGAGATGATCCGGACCGATGAGGCCCTGCAGGCGCTGCACAGGACCGCCCTGGCATTTAACCGGAAGCGCCTGGAAAACGGGGCCGTGCAAATCCTGCTGCCGGAACTCAATGTGCGCGTGTACAACGGCGGCGACATCCGTCTTAAGACCATGTCGCGCGACAGCCCGGGGCGCCTGCTGGTGGCAGAGATGATGATCATGGCCAACTGGGTGATGGCCCGTTTCCTGGCGGAAAACGAGATGCCGGCGATTTTCCGTTCCCAGTTAAATCCCAGAGGACGGCTGTATTCCGGCGACGACGAGGGGACCCTGTTTCAGAACTGGATGCAGCGGCGGATGCTCTCCCGGGTTGTGTTGGGTACCGGCCCGGAACCGCATTCCGGGCTCGGCCTGGATGCCTATACCACGGCCACGTCGCCTATCCGCAAGTATTTTGACCTGCTGACCCAGCGGCAGTTGCGGGCCTGCTTTGCAATGGAAGAACCCTACAGCGCATCCGAGATCGATGAAATACTGCAGATGCTGCAGATTCCGCTTTCCCGCGCCCGCCTGGTCCAAAACCGCAGGCTGCGGTTCTGGATCCTGAAATACCTCGAAGGCATGATCGGGACCAAGGCCGAGGCCATTGTACTGGACAAGCGGCGGGACGGATATACGATCCTGCTTCCCGATTACCTCATGGAAGCCCGGATGTCTGCGACTTCCGGCGTGGATTTAAAGCCCGGGGACCTGGCCCGGATTACCTTCCAGCACGTGGATGCGGCCCGGGACAAGCTTGCCGTGTTCCTCGGGTAATCCGTCCGGGTTTACGGGACTTTTCTGTCGGGACGGACAATTGAAAGCGAAATCGGTATTGAAATCGACCCTGAAACCCGGGAAATGAAAATTTGATTGAAGGGGATCCCGTGCCAATGCCCATGCCCAAGACCAAGATCGTTTGTACCATCGGACCGGCCTGTGCGAATACCGATACCATTTCCCGGATGATCCGGGGCGGCATGAGCGTGGCCCGGCTGAACTTTTCCCACGGCACCAGGGAAAATCACGCGGAAATGATCCGCATGATCCGGGCGGCCTCGGAAAAGGCCGGCGCGTCGGTGGCCATTCTTCAGGACCTGCGGGGGCCCAAGATCCGGGTCGGCGAGATCGCGCCGCCGGGCATTCATCTGGACCCCGGGGCCTGTCTGATTTTGACCACGGAGCCGGGCATGGGGCAGGGAAATCGGGTTTCGGTGAGCTATCCGCATCTGCCCGAGGATGTCTCGCAAGGCGATACCATCCTGCTGGCAGACGGGCTCATGGAACTGGTGGTCATGCGGACCACTGAGATGGAGGTACATTGTGAGGTCATTACCGGCGGAACCCTGACTTCCCACAAGGGCATCAACCTGCCCTCGGGTACCCTCCGGACCTCCGCCATCACGGATAAGGACCGCGACGACCTGGCCTTTGGCCTCTCTCAGGACGTGGATTACGTGGCCATGTCCTTTGTGCGCAATGCCGAAGACGTGCGCCGCGCCCGGGAAATTATCGCGGAGGCCGGCTGTGACACCCCGGTGATCGCCAAGATAGAAAAACACGAGGCCTTAAATGACATTGACAATATCGTGGCGGCCTCTGACGGGATCATGGTGGCCCGGGGGGACCTGGGCGTGGAGATCCCCCTGGAAAACGTGCCCGGCACCCAGAAAATGCTGGTCCAAAAGGGAAACCAGGCCGGAAAGCCTGTAATTATTGCCACGCAGATGCTGCGCTCCATGATCGACTCGCCCCGCCCCACCCGGGCCGAGGCCACGGACGTGGCAAACGCGGTTTTGGACGGCACTGACGCCCTGATGCTCTCCGAGGAAACCGCCACCGGCAGCCACCCGGTCGGCGCGGTGGAATACATGGCCCGCATTGCCGCGGAGACCGAAAAAAAGTACCCTTACGCAAGATCCTTTCAGGAGGTGCTCCAGACCCGGATATCGGAATCCGTGGCCCACGCTACCTGCATCCTGTCCGATCACCTGGCGGCCCGGGCCATTATCGCCACCACCAAGAGCGGATTCACAGCACACCAGATCGCCCGGTTCCGGCCCGGCAGCCGGATCATCGCGGTATCGCCGGAGATCCGCACAGTGCGGCGCCTGGCCCTGTACTGGGGGTGCCTGCCCGGGCTCATGGATCATACCAGGGACACCGACGAGATGTTTGACCGGGCCTCGGCGTTTGCCATTGAAAAGGGCCACGCCCGGGCCGGTGACCTGGTGGTCATCACCGCGGGCCATCCCATGTGGGAGGCCGGCACCACGAACATGATTACGGTGCGGCGGCTTTCCGGGGAGTAACTGAAATTTCAGGCGCAAACCACACAAAGATCCCCAGGGGGGAAGTTACAGATTCATTTTCTTGCGTGCGCTTTGTGTGCGCCGTGGTTATGATATAAGGTTATGCTGACGCGTAAGTGCTTGCAGAAACCCACAGGGCCACAGTCATGACCGAGCATCTGGGAAAAACCGGCATTGAGCGCGCCGCCCGGGCCACCGGCATCCTGCCGCTGCTGCTTTTTCTGGGAGCGGCCGCCATGGTCCCGCACACGGCTGCAGGCGAGTCGTATCGACTGGCAATTGCCTGGGTTCCCGGGCTGGGCGTGAACCTTTCCTTCATGCTCGACGGGCTGAGCGTGCTTTTTGCGCTCATCATCACCGGAGTCGGGTTCTTTGTCACCCTGTACGCGGTGGACTACCTGCACGGGCATTCCCATACCGGCCGGTTCTTTGTTTTTCTTCACGCATTCATGCTCTCCATGCTGGGCCTGGTCCTTGCCGATAACGTGCTGTCGCTGTTCGTGTTCTGGGAACTGACCACGATATTTTCCTACCTGCTCATCGGGTTTGAGCACGAAGCCGAGGCTTCCCGGAAAAGCGCCCGCCAGGCGCTGCTGGTCACGGGTGCCGGGGGGCTGGCCCTGCTGGTGGGATTCCTGCTCATGGGGATTGCCACCGGAACGTATGAGATCTCGCAGATGGTGGCCATGAGCGCTTCCCTGCCGGATCACCCGCTTTACGGCGCCATCCTGGTAATGGTTTTTCTCGGGGCGTTTACCAAGTCCGCCCAGTTTCCGTTTCATTTCTGGCTGCCCAATGCCATGGCCGCGCCCGCGCCCATCAGCGCGTTTCTGCATTCGGCCACCATGGTCAAGGGCGGCATCTATCTGCTTGCCCGGTTCCACCCGATTCTGGGAGGATCTGAGGCCTGGACTGCGGTGCTGGTGATCGTGGGCGGCGTGACCGCGGTTGTCGGGGCGTTTACCGCCCTGGGGCAGACGGATTTGAAAAAAATCCTGGCCTATACCACGGTTTCGGCCCTGGGTATCATGACCATGTTTCTGGGCGGGCAGAACGCGCCCTCGCTGACCGCGGCCATGACATTTCTGCTGGTGCACGCGATTTATAAGTCCGCACTTTTTCTGGTGGCCGGCATTATTGATCACCAGGCCGGCACCCGGGATATTGAAAAACTCGGCGGCCTGGCCCGGTCCATGCCGGTGACCGCGCTTGGCGCATTTGCCGCCTGTTTTTCCATGGCCGGGTTCCCCCTGTTTTTCGGATTCATCGGAAAGGAAATTATGTACAAGGGGGCCTTGGCAGAAGCCATGATGCCGGGGCTGACCACTGCGGCGGCCGTCCTGGCAAACGGGCTGATGACCGCGGTGGCGGGTATTTTTCTCATCGGTCCCTTTCTCTCCGGTGCGGCACGGCATCCCGGCCCCAGACCCGAGGCGTGTGCCGCCATGTGCAGCGGGCCCCTGGTGCTGGGCGGGCTCGGCATTTTTTTCGGCATTGTCCCGGAGTTCGTGGGAAACTGGCTGGTGAGCCCGGCGGTACTGTCGTTTCACGCGCACCTGGAGCATATCAAGCTGGAACTGTTTCACGGGATTAATCCCCCGCTTTTGCTCAGCGCACTCACCCTGGCCCTGGGCGTGGCCCTGTATTTAGCCCGGAAACGGGTCAACTACGGGGTATGCCGGGCATACGAAATGATTCCCCTGGATGCCTCCCGGGTATATGACGCGGCCGTGGCCGCGGTGGCCGCTCTCGGCCGGGCCCAGACCCGGGTGCTGCAAAACGGATCCCTGCATCGGTATTTCTACATCGTTGCCGGGGCTTTTGTGCTGCTCACCGGGTACAGCTATGTGCACGGCATGCAGGTTCTGCCGGATATCGGGGTACCGGTGCTCTCCTTAAGAGAATGGCTGCTGATCCTGGTTATCCTGGCGGCAGCAGGCGCAGTGCTGGTCACTCGTTCCGTGCTGCTGGCCATCTGTGCCCTTGGCGTGGTGGGGGCGGGGATTGCCGTGATTTTTCTGAGCTACGGGGCTCCGGACCTGGCTTTGACCCAGCTGCTTGTGGAAACCCTTACCGTGATCATCGTCTCCATTATCCTGCTGCACCTGCCCGGATTGGGCCCCGGCAGGAAAACAACCGGGAGAAAGAAGCTTTTTGACGGGGTCCTGGCAGTTGGCATGGGCGTACTCATGACCACCCTGATCCTCACGGTGCTGTCTACTCCGCTGGACCGCTCCGTAACAGATTTTTTTGAAAACAATAGTTACCTGGCGGCCCACGGCCGCAATATCGTCAACGTGATCCTGGTGGATTTTCGAAGCATGGACACCCTCGGGGAGATCATCGTGGTGGCAACCGCCGGCCTGGCCGGTTATGCATTGATTCAAAAGCGCCGGGAGAGATTATGATTCCGTCATTGATTCTGCGCACGGCCACGCGCCTGCTGGTGAGCATGATCCTGGTTTTTTCGGTGTACCTGCTGCTGCGGGGGCACAACGCCCCGGGCGGCGGGTTTGCCGGTGCGCTGGTGGCAGGCACCGGATTTGCCTTATATATCATGGCCGAGGGCAGCGAGTCGGTACGCCGGGCCATCCGCATTGATCCCCGCGGGCTGATCGTTTTCGGAATGGGCCTTGCCCTGGTTTCCGGCCTGATCGGCATGCTTGCCGGAAAGCCCTTTTTAACCGGCTTGTGGTGGACCATTGCCGAAATCAACAGCAGGGAAATCGTGGTGGGCACGCCGCTTTTTTTTGACATCGGCGTGTTTGCCATTGTGCTGGGGACGATTCTGACATTGATTCTCGCCCTGGAAGAGAACTGACATGGAAACAGCGCTGGCATTCATGTGCGGCATTATTGCTGCCGCAAGCATATACCTGATGCTCTCGGGTAACCTCATCAGGTTTATCTTCGGCCTGGTGCTGGCCACCAATGCCGTCAACCTCCTGATATTTGTCTCAGGCCGGCTTGCCGAAACGCGTCCGCCGCTGATCGGGGATGATGCCGCGGTGCCGGTACAAGAAGTGGCAAATGCGCTGCCCCAGGCGTTGATATTGACAGCCATTGTCATTGGGTTTGCGCTTTTAACTTTCGTGTTTATCCTGTTTTACCGGACATACCAGTCTCTTGGCACTGTGGACACCGAATCCATGAGGATTTCAGAACCGGCTGAAAGCGATCCTGACGACGGGGCAACGCCCGGGGACAAGAGCGATGCGTCGGGGCGGGTATCCGGGGAGGGCCCGGCATGAGCACGATCCTGGTTTTCCCGGTTATTATTCCGTTTGCCGCGGCCGCGGTCAGCCTGGGGGTTAAGGGAAATTCCGCCAGACAGCACCGGATCGCCATTTCGGGCGCGCTTTTGCATTTTGCGGCCTGTGCGATGCTGTTTGTGCAGGTATGCAGGAGCGGCATGCAGACCATGCAGGTTGGCAACTGGCCGGCGCCGTTTGGCATCACCCTGGCAGCCGATCACCTGAGCGCGGTGATGGTGATGGTCACGGCGATCCTGGGGCTTTCGGTAACGGTCTATTCCCGGGCCGAAATCAAATCCGACCTGCTGGCGGCCGGTTATCACCCCCTGCTGCATATCCTCCTGGGCGGGGTGAGCGGGGCGTTTTTAACCGGGGATTTGTTCAACCTCTACGTGTGGTTCGAGGTCATGCTCATGGCATCCTTCGGACTGCTGGTGCTGGGCCGGGAAAAGCAGCAGTTCGACGGCGGGGTGAAATACGTGATGATCAACCTGTTTTCCACGCTGCTGTTTATTACCGGCATCGGGCTGCTCTACGGCATGACCGGCACCCTGAACATGGCCGATCTGCACCTGGCCGTACAAAAGGTGGACAACCAGGCACTGCTCACCGCAGCAGCAGCCATCTTCATGACCGCATTCGGGATCAAGGCGGGTATGTTTCCGCTGTTTTTCTGGCTGCC
>JAIPEJ010000128.1 GCA_021737225.1 Desulfobacteraceae bacterium | reverse complement strand
ATGGTATGAATAATAAAATTTTTGCACTCGATATCCGGGAAGACGGCCTTTGCGCAGTACTGGTCCGCACCGGCCTGAAGGAAAACCGCCTTGAAAACCATGCGCAGGTCTTTTTCAGGGATGCACCGGATCCTGAGCAGGCATTGCAATGGGGTTTGGAGAAAATCACCGGCCGTATGGACCCGTCCGGCGCGTTCTGCCTGATCTCTGTGCCGCCGGCGGATGTTTCTTTCCGGAACCTGAGCGTGCCGTTTAAAAGCCGGAAAAAGATCCGTCAGATTCTGCCGTTTGAACTGGAGCCCACCCTTCCGTTTGAAGTCGATGAGATGAAATTCGATTTTCTGACGGTCCGCCGGGCTGACCACAGCGACCTGATCGCAGCAGTCGTGGAAAAAGCGCGGCTGGACGATCTCATGGACGTACTCGAGGCCCGCGGCATTTCTCCGGGTTTTGTCACCACCGGCGGAGTGACCGCCGCCCTGTGCATTGCCGGTCTTTACGAGGCCTGCCCGGAGACGTTTCTGCTTATCGAGAGCCATCCGTACAGCGCCACCGTGTGTATCGTTGTATCCGGAGAAATTTACCTGATCCGCACGTTCCGCAAAAGCGGCCAAACCGATTCCCGGTCCGCCGCCCGGGAGCTTTCCAAAGGTATCAGCCGGATGCTCTCCGCCTTTGAGACGATTTACGATGCGGACCTGCAGCCTGAAAAGCTCCTGTTGTCCGGCAGAGATGCCACGGACCCGGATTTTGTTCACGCACTGGGAGAGTTCCTGCAGATTGAGGCAAGCGCTGTCAACCTGGCCACTGACACCCGTCTGAACATTTCGGTTCCGGAGGATCTCCCGGTTTCCCCGGAGATTAACGGTGCGCTAAGCCTGGCGGGAATTGAAACCGCCGGCCTGGCCCCCTTTAATTTCAGCCCCCGGCATTCCGCCCTGGAAAAGTACTGGAACGAAAACCGCACCCAGTTGATTGCCACCGGCATTCTGGCGGCTTTCGTGTTTATTGTGTTTATGACGTATGCGGTTATGGATGCCCATTTCCTGGGAAAACGCGTTTCCCGGCTCGATGACCGGATCACTGCGGTGTTTCAGACCACGTTTCCCGAAGTCGAAAGGATTGTGGATCCGGTCCAGCAGATGAAATCCAGGCTCCAGGAGGCCAAAGGGAAAAAGGGGTTTTCAGAAGATGTGAGCGCGGATGTCCGCAATATTGATATCCTGAAGGATATAAGCCGGCTGGTGCCTGCCCGGACAAACGTGGTCATAACCCGCTTTGTCCGGGATGCAGGCAGCGTCAGACTCTCCGGGCTCACGGAAACCTTTAACGCAGTGGACGATATTAAGATGCAGCTTGAAAAATCTTCCCATCTCAGCGGGATTACCATCAGTTCCGCCAATATGGACCAGGCCGCAGACCGGATCCGCTTTCGGATCAAGGCGGATCTGGCAGCGGGGCAACAGTGAATCCGGAGTTTTGGCGCATGATTCCGATTAATTTGAATCGCCGCGAAAAATTGTTTGTGGGCAGCGGGGCCGGTTTTCTCCTGTTGTTTCTGACTTTTTTGTTTCTCATCCAGCCGGTTTTTGAAAACCGCGCTGCGCTTGGAGTCAAACTGGAACAAAGAAAACAGGCCCTGTCTGAAATGCGCACGATGCACCGGCAATTCCAATCGCTTCAATCCCGGACCGAGCAGGCAAAAGCGCAATATCAACAGCGCCCGGACGGATTTACCCTTTTTTCCTTCATGGATAGGCTGGCCGGAGACACGGGCCTCAAGGAGAATATATCCTACATGAAGCCCAATTCCTCAGTGGATGAAGCATCCGGCCTGAAAGTGACCTACGTGGAGTTAAAACTCCAGGATGTCACACTCGAGGATCTGAGTTCCTACCTGTTCCGTGTGGAAACCTCGCAGAACATGGTGCGGATCAACAGTCTGACCATTTCCAAGCCCGGGGCCGAAAAAGGGCTGCTTTCCGTGGTGATGAAAGCCGAAACCGTGGAAGCTTGATCATCAGGCATTGACGACACGGCGTTTCCGGGGAGAAAATCATTAAAATATGACCATTTCACGGATTTTGGCATTGCACACAACAAAGACGAAAAACCGGCACCAGGGCTTATGAAAAATTATCGCAAATGGGCTGGATATATTTTATATGTGATTGTGCTTGCCGTGCTGTTTCTTTACATCTGCTTTCCTTCGGATTCTGCGGAGCAATACGTGGAATCGCTTATCAGCCGGCATGCTCCCGGCGTTGAGCTATCTATCAGCTCACTTGGATTGGGTTTTCCGCCGTCTGTGGTGATCAACAACGTCGACATCCGGTATCGCCGGGCAGAGCCGGTAAATCTCGAACGGATTACCATATCTCCGGCCTACCTGAAGCTGCTCCGGGGCGTGCGGTCCTTTCGCATTGACGGGGACGCCGCAGGCGGAAAAATAGAAGGGGACCTGGCATTGCCCGATCCTTCCGGCAACAGCGGCAATGTTTCGGCCCGGTTTGATTTTCATGATCTGGAAATCGGGTCGTTTCACATCCTGGAGACCATGGGCAGAGGCGAGGCTGCCGGCCGCATGGAAGGGGAAATTGATTATACCGGAGATTTGGACGGAAGCGGCAGTGGCAATGCGGCGCTTGATGTCAGAGAGTGCAGGATTCAGCTTGATCCGGCCCCCTTCGGTGTAAAAGAGCTTGCATTTAAAGCGGTTCAGGCGGTTATGGAGCTTGAGCAGCGCCGGCTCAAGATTTCCCGGTTTTCCCTGGACGGAACTCAGTTTTCCGGAACAGGCAGCGGAACGCTTCGTCTCTCGGCACCCATAGAAAGCAGCCGGATCAATCTTTCCGGGGATATAACGCTGCATCCGCCGCTTCTCAGGTCCATCGGCGGAATTCTTCCGGAAAAATTCACCCGTAAAGGCGGACTACCAATCCGCATTACCGGGACCCTCGGGCGGCCGGGTTTTTCCGTCCGATAGCCTGCGGCTGGTAAAAAACAGCCGTTTTTGACAAACAGGATGTTCTGCTGATTCATGATGGTTCAAAAAAGCCTGACAATTATAAACCTGCTGCTCATCGCCGCAGCCGTGTTTCTCTGCGTGGAGACATTCTACACCATTGTTGAATACCGGCTGGATGTCGTCACCATGGAGACTGCCGGATCGGGCAATGTTTTCGACAGGCAGGCCGAGCCCGGCCCGCGCCGGTCCACCGGGACTGCAGGCAACCCGGAATCCGGTGATTACGCCGTGGTTTACGAAAAGGACCTGTTCAATACAGCGCAAAAAGCAGATGCGGATCAGGAAATTGAACCCTCCGAGCTTGACAGGATGGAGAAAACCGAGCTCAATCTCCGGCTGTGGGGGACGATTACCGGTACCAACGGAAAATCCTATGCCGTGATTGAACACAAATCAAAGCGGGAACAGAAACTCTACCAGAAGGGCGATACGATTGATCAGGCCCGTATTAAAATGATATTGCGCAAAAAGGTGGTGTTAAGCGTCAATGGAAAGGATGAAATCCTGGAACTCGAGGAGTTGGTGGATCAGTCCGGCCGGGTAAGCGACCGGGCTTCTTCTGATGACCGGGACACCGGCATATCCAGGCGTTCCCAAGGCGGCCCGGTCAATATTGACCGGGAACAAATATCTGCGGCCATGCAGGATGTCAACAATCTGATGCGCCAGGTCCGCGTGCGACCCTATTTTGACGAAGACGGCAGCCCCGCCGGCATTATGCTCAGCGGCATCCGCAGCAACAGCATTTTTGAGGATATGGGCCTTGAAAGCGGCGATATTATCAAGGCCATCAACGGCCGACAGATTCGTTCCGTGGAAGATGCCATGCAGTTTTATCAAAACCTGAAAAGTGCAAGCGAGGTGGAATTGCAGATTCAGCGAAGCGGCTCGCAGCAGACAATTCAATACCGGATCGATTAAACCCGTGGCGGATGTGAGGAAACAATCATGAAAAAATTCCAGCGGCAACGTGTGACAGTGCAGGAGTTTGCTCCGGCCCCTCGAATTTTGCTCATATGGATCTGCCTGATCGCTTCTGCGTTCCTCTGGTATGCGCCGGTATGCGCCCAGCAGCCCGCGGATGCAAACGACAGCCAGGCGGAAGACGCTGCGCGGTCTGCCGGCCGGGATGACCAGCAGCAATATGTTTCCATTGATTTTAATGAAGTGGACATCAACGTATTTGTCAAGTTCATCAGCGAGCTCACTGGCCGCAATTTTGTGGTGGATCCCCGGGTCAAGGGCAAGATCACCATTGTCTCACCATCCAAGATTTCCGTTGACGAGGCGTACAAGGTTTTTGAATCGGTTCTTGAAGTCCACGGATATGCCACCGTGGATGCCGGCCGGGTGACAAAGGTGATTCCCGCGCCTTATGCGCGGACCAAGAGCATTGAAACCAAGCTGAAGCGGGAGGCCGACTCGGCAGACGACAAGGTGGTCACCCAGGTGATTCACCTGAAATACGCCGATCCCAATGAGATCAAGCAGGCGTTTGCCCCCCTGGTTTCCAAGAGCAGCGTGATCATTTCCTACCCGCCCACGAACATGCTCATTGTCACGGATGTTTATTCCAACATCAAGCGCCTGATGGGAATTCTCGATACCATTGACGTGCAGGGCACCGGCCGGGAAATCGCGGTAATCCCCCTGGAACATGCAGATGCAGAGGAAATGGTCTCCATTGTCGATTCGGTGTTTACCGCCGCCCGGCGGGAAAAAAGGCAGGACGGCAGCAATATTACGGCAGTGGCCGATCCCCGTACCAATATTCTGGTGGTCCGGGCAAGCGAACCCGAGGTTGAGCGGATCAAAGACCTGGTGGCCAATCTGGACCGGGAGGTACCCCGGGGCAAGGAAAAAATCCATGTATATTACCTGGAAAACGCCAAGGCAGAGGAACTTGTCAGCGTACTCCAGGAGCTGCCTTCAAAGGAGACCCAGGACCAGGGGAAAAAAGAGGCGCCCATTGTGTCTGAAAGTGTGAAGATCGCCGCCGACGAGGCCACCAACAGCCTGATTATCCGCGCGGACAAGGATGACTACAACACCCTGGCATCCGTGATTAAAAGACTCGATATGCCCCGTGCCATGGTTTATATCGAATGCCTGATCATGGAGGTAAGCAAGGATAAATCCTTCCGCCTTGGCGCGGAATGGCTCGCCGGCGGCGAGGCCAGCCACGATGGCAGGGAAGGGGTTTACGGCGGCGGATTTTCCGGCGGCGCCATGGGCGGGGACAGCGGATATAATTATGTATCCCCCTCCATTGGCGGAACAAGTACAGCTCCTTTGCCGCCCGGGTTTTCCCTTGGCGTACTGGGCGAAAACATCGAGGTGGGCGACATCACCTTTCCCACCATCCGGGCGCTGATCCAGGCCTACAAAAAGGACCGGGACGTGCACATTCTGTCCACCCCGCAGGTATTGACCACGGACAACAAGACCGCCAAAATTCGTGTGGGCAAAAACATTCCGTATTTGACCCGGGCGGCTTCCGGCGATACCAATTACAGCAATTACGAGTACAAGGACGTGGGCATATTGCTCGAGATCACGCCCCAGATCAGCAAGGACCGCAAAATCCGCCTGGACCTGCTCCAGGAAGTCACCAAGCTGGAAACCACAACGGATCAGTTCCAGCCCACCACGCTGAAGCGAACCATTGAGACCACAGTCGAAGTCAACGATAAGAATACGGTGGTTATCGGCGGATTAATTGATGAGAGCCTGTCGAAAACGGAATACCGGGTGCCCTGCCTGGGAAGCATTCCCGGGCTGGGCTGGCTGTTTAAGTCCATGGCACAGGCCGATGAGCAGACCAATTTGTTCGTTTTTCTTACGCCCCGGGTTATGGCAGAGCCCGGGGAAGCCGCACAGTTCTATGAAGAGAAAAAAGAGGAAATTGCGCCCATTCCCGGAGATTCCATCAAGCTTTACGGGCACCCTGAAAATAACGAAGGTGATATGCCTGAAAAATGAAACAACGTCTGTCAGACATTTTAATCCGGGATTTCGGTGTGGATGAAGAGGAACTGGCCGAGGCGCGTCGCATGCGGGCCGAGCAGAATATCCCTCTTTCCGAAATCCTGCTGAAAAAAAAGGTCATTTCCGAAAATCAGCTAATGAAGGCATATGCAAGCCTTTATGACCTGCCGTTCTGGCCGAACCTGCCTCTGGAAAATTTGGATACGGAGTTTGCCAGAAAGGTGCCGATCCAGTTTCTGAAAAAATATGCCATGGTGCCGATCCGCCAGGCAAGCGGCCAAAGCGGGGCGGGCAGTGACGGCAGGATCGTGATCGCGGTCAATGATCCCTCCGCTTTCCAACAGCTCGATGACCTGGTCCGAATCCTTGATATTCATGATTTCGAGCTTGTGGTCTCCACCCGGGATGCGATTTATTCCCTGATCAACCTGGCCTATGACAGCAGCAGGGATACGGCGGAACAACTGGTGGCAGACATGGCGGATAACGGCGGCAATATTATCAGCGAGATCGAGGAAACCGCCGATTTGCTGGATGATACCAGTGATGCCCCGATTATCAAACTGGTCAACCACGTCATCTCCCAGTCGGTCAAGATCGGGGCCAGCGATATCCACATCGAACCCGAACAGTACAGCTTCAAAATCCGTTACCGGGTCGACGGCGTCCTGTATGACCTGCTCACCCCGCCCAAGTGGATGCAGCCTTCCCTGGTATCGCGGATCAAGGTGATGGCCAGGATGAACATCGCGGAAAAGCGCCTTCCCCAGGACGGCCGGTTTGAAGTGAAAATCGGCAATCAGAACATTGATATCCGGGTCTCCAGCATTCCCATCCAGTACGGCGAGCGGGTGGTAATGCGGCTGTTGAACAAATCCGGATCGCTGTTCCAGCTCTCCGAGCTCGGCCTGGCCCGGGAAAAACTCGAGCAGATCAAGCAGCTCATCAGCCATTCCCACGGTATTATCCTGGTGACCGGGCCGACGGGAAGCGGCAAGACAACCACGCTGTACGCAATTCTTTCGAGCATCAATTCCCCGGATGTCAACATCATTACCATCGAGGATCCGGTGGAATACCAGCTAAGGGGCGTCAACCAGATCCAGGTCAATCCCAAAATCGAGCTCACGTTTGCAAGAGGCCTGCGTTCCATTGTCAGGCAGGATCCGGATGTGATCCTGATCGGGGAAATGCGGGATCTGGAGACCGCGGAAATCGGCGTGCAGTCGGCCCTGACCGGGCACTTGGTTTTTTCCACCCTGCACACCAATGATTCGGCCAGTGCCATTACCCGACTGGTCGATCTGGGCATTGAACCGTTTCTGATTTCCTCGTCGGTCATCGCAGTCATCGCCCAGCGGCTGGTCCGGGTGCTCTGCCATGAATGCAGGGAGCCATACACCCCGGATGCCGCCAGCCTTGAGCGCCTGGGTCTTGATCCCGAAACTGCCCGCCAATCGGTCTTATATCGGGCCACCGGCTGCAGCAAATGCTTTCACAGCGGATACCGCGGACGCGTGGGTATATACGAGATTCTGGAGTTAAACTCGAGCCTGCAGAACCTGGTCCTGAAAACCTATGACTCGCACCGCATCAAAAACGAGGCTGTCCGGTTCGGGATGACAACGCTTTACCAGGACGGTATTGCCAAGGTATTAAAGGGGGTGACCACAATTGAGGAAGTGCTTCGTGTCACCCAGGCTTAAGACAGCACACACCGCCCCGAGCCCGGCCGGAACCGGGCGGATTCGTCGATCTTTGCCGATTCGGGCGGCAGGGATCGCGCTGATATGCGCGTGCCTGTTTTCCGTGCTGGTTCTGCCAAAAGCCGGGGCGAGCCATATTGATTTGTCCCCTGAGGCGGTATTGGAATTTGCCCGGGAAAATTTTGACAACGGCGATTACCGGACTGCTG
>JAIPEJ010000127.1 GCA_021737225.1 Desulfobacteraceae bacterium | reverse complement strand
TGATAAAGGCCCTTGAGGCGGGAAAGCATGTGTTTGTGGAAAAACCTTTGAGCATCACGTTTGAAGAAATGGAACGGATTCAGTCCACGTTCGATTCCCTTGATTCCTCCGGCAGTCTTCCGTCTTCTGCCTTCCGTCCTCTGATTATGGTTGGCTTCAACCGGCGGTTTGCGCCGCAGGTGCAGAAGATGAAGGCCTTGCTGGATTCGGCAAAGGAGCCCAAGTCGTTTATCATGACCATGAATGCAGGGGCCATTCCGGCGGATCAATGGACCCAGGACCCCGGGGTAGGCGGCGGCCGGATTGTCGGGGAGGCCTGTCATTATATTGACCTGATGCGTTTTCTGGCGGGAAGCGAAATCGTTTCCGTGCAGGCAGAGAGCATGGGGGCTGCCCCCGGCGTGGAGGTAACAGAAGACAAGGCTTCGATAGGGCTGAAGTTTGCAGATGGTTCGTTTGGAACCATTCATTACCTGGCAAACGGGTCTGCTTCTTTTCCCAAGGAGAGGATTGAGGTGTTTGCCGGCGGCCGGGTGCTTCAGTTGGATAATTTCCGAAAGCTCAGGGGGTTTGGATGGCCGGGTTTCAGGAAAATGAATCTGTGGCGGCAGGACAAGGGTCAGAAAGCCTGTGCGGCGGCGTTTGCCGATGCGGTCAGGGTCGGCGGGGAAGCGCCGATTGCAGCAGAGGAGATTTTCGAAGTCAGCCGGGTTACGCTGGAGGCGGACAGGTTGGTTCGGTAGTCTGTATTCAGAAGACGGAAGACGGAAGACGGAAGACGGAAGGCAGAGGGCAGAGGGCAGTGTGTGGAAGACGGGCGGGCAGACCTCAATATGGTTGTGCCAGAAAAGGGTTGAAAAAACATGAAATTTGGGCTACAAGACAAAATATGCTTGGAATAGCGAACAATCAAATAGAATTTTCAAGCCAATTAAGGGAGGCTCATGATGAAATGGATGAAGGAAATGCTGGAAGCCAGCAGCAGGGGCCTTGAGATGGAAAAAGATCAAAATGTTAAGGACAAGCTTGAGCGAATAGATCGTAAATTTAAAGAAAACATCCAGGAAAATGTAGAAAAGGATCGTCTGCGGGAACAAAAAACACTGGAAATGAGCAGACAGTATTATCTTGGATAAAATATATTAAGTCCTTAGCTTACCTACCATAGCGCAGGTTCAGGGGCCGGAGCAGATTGCCGGCCTCTGAAGTGATCTGTTCATTTTTTCAAAGCCGGCAATATCCCCCCAGGCACAAAAAACATCAGAAAACCAGTCTTTAAGTACATTCGAGGTAGTTGTAGTGAAAATCATTTCAGTAGTGGGCGCGCGGCCCAATTTCATGAAGATTGCGCCGTTTATACGGGCGATTGAGGCGTACAATCGGGAGAATAAGCCCGGGATTGGGCATATACTGGTCCACACCGGCCAGCATTATGATGACCGGATGAACCGGGCGTTTTTCGAGGCCTTGGATATTCCGGATGCGGATATTAACCTGGGCATTGGCTCGGGGTCTCATGCCGAGCAGGTGGGCCAGACCATGATCGCCTTTGAAAAGGTGTTGCAGAAGCAAAAGCCGGACTGGGTGGTGGTGGTCGGCGATGTGAATGCCACGTGCGCGTGTTCCATTACCGCCAAAAAGGAGCTGGTGCGACTAGCCCATATCGAGGCGGGGCTGCGGTCCCGGGACATGAGCATGCCCGAAGAGATCAACCGTCTGGTGACGGATCGTTTGGCTGATCTGCTGCTGACCCCGGACCGGCTTTCCGGGGAGAATCTGCGAAATGAGGGGGTGCCGGAAGAGCGGATCTGTTTTGTGGGAAATATCATGATCGACACCCTGGAGGCGCAGCGGGGAAAGGCGGAGGGGCTGGGGTTGGGATCTGTGATAGAGGGGCATTTGCATAAGGACGGCAATCAGAAGGCAGAGGACGGAAGACGGAAGACGGAGGACAGAGGACAGAGGACGGAGATACGGGATGAAGGGTTTGCGGTGATGACGATGCATCGGCCGTCGAACGTGGATTTTCCTGATGTGCTGGGGGCGCTGGTGGATTTTCTGTGTGATGAAGTGTGTGGGGAAATGCCGCTGGTGTGGCCGATTCATCCAAGGACGGAGGGGAATTTGAAAAAATTCGGGTTGTGGGAAAAGGTTGCCGGTACAAAGAATATGGTGCTGTTAAATCCGGTTGGATATCACGAGATGCTAAGACTGAACATGGCGGCAAGAGTGATGCTGACAGACAGCGGGGGGCTGCAGGAGGAGTGCTGTGTGCTGGGCACGCCGTGTTTGACCCTGCGCTGGAACACGGAGCGGCCGGTGACTTTGAAAGAACACGGCGGGGCAAGCGTGCTGGTGGGAAATGAAATTGCACGGCTGAAGAAGGCTTTTCGCGAGACTTTGAAGGAGGAACGGCGGCCTGTGCGGCCGGAGTTGTGGGACGGGCGGACGGCGGGACGTTGTCTGGAGGCAATTGTGTCTGCCGATAACTCATGATGAACAAACTCCGTCTATATTATAACACCTTAAAACACCTCAAGCCTGTCCAAATTTTCGGAAGATTGTGGTTCCGGCTGTATCGGCCCAGGCCGGATAATCGGCCTGCGCCGGGCTTGAGGGGGGTTGAAAAGGAACTGGCAGAGCCTTGCAGGCGGGTTTGTTCCATGACCGGATCGATGGAATTTTGCTTTCTCGGGGAAACCGGGCGCGTGGATAATGCAGAAGACTGGAATAGTTCGGGGCGGGCAAAGCTCTGGCTGTATAACCTGCATTATTTTGCCGATCTGAATGCTGAAGATGGCGGAAGTCGGAATCAATGGCACACGGAGTATATCCGTCGCTGGATAGCGGAAAATCCGCCGGGAGAAGGCGTTGGCTGGGAGCCCTACCCCACATCGCTTCGCATGGTGAATTGGATTAAGTGGGCAGTTCAGGGAAACAGCCCTGCAGGGGGCATGGCTGACAGTCTTGCGGTGCAGGCCAAGTGGTTGGAGAAGAGGCTTGAATATCACCTGCTGGGCAATCATCTGCTGGCAAACGCCAAGGCGCTTGTTGCAGGGGGACTTTTTTTCCGGGGTGATGAGGCCCGGCGATGGTATAAGACGGGCATGAATCTGCTGGAAAGTCAACTTAGAGAACAGGTACTTGAAGACGGGGGGCATTTTGAACGAAGCCCCATGTATCATCTGATCGTATTGGAGGATCTGCTGGATTTGATCAACTTCCACCAGGTCTATGGGGTTTCGTGGCCTGCGTGGTGGGCGGCGCTTGCCGAAAAAATGCTTGGCTGGAGCAGGGCTATGCGGCATCCGGATGGAGGAATTCCCTTTTTCAATGATGCGGCATTTGGTATCGCTCCGGAACCTGGAGAGGTTGATGAATATGCCGCGCGTTTGGGCACAGGCTGTCATCAAGGGATAGAAGGCAGAGTTGTGCATATGGAGCAGTCGGGGTATGTTCGGCTTGAGCGGGGTCCTGCCGTGTTGCTGGCCGATGTCGGTTCTGTGGGCCCGGATTACCTTCCCGGCCATGCCCATGCAGACACTCTTTGTTTTGAGCTTTCGCTGCAGGGGCAAAGGATCTGCGTCAATTCCGGCACATCCACGTATGAACCAGACGCTCTGCGAAATTTTCAGCGGAGCACCCGAGCACATAACACTGCTGCTTTGGACGGGGCGGATTCGTCTGAAATATGGGGGGCGTTTCGGGTTGCCCGAAGGGCGCGCGCCGTGGTAGAGACACTGCAGGCCGGCAATGATGAAGATGAGCTGTCCACAACGCACGACGGCTATCGCCGCCTTCCGGGCAGGCCGGAGCATAGGCGCACCTGGAGACTTAATTCAAGCGGGCTTCGGATTGATGATGAAATTGCCGGAGCAGGCGTGCACCTAGTAGAAATTTTTCTGCATTTTCATCCCGGCATTGTTGCAGAGACTGACGGAGATGACCGCATAAAACTTTTGGATAATGAAACCGGCGGCTTTCTGGTCGAGGTCAGGTGGAATGGCGGCGGGGAGATGTATTTAGAAGACGGTTTCTGGTATCCGGAATTCGGGAAATCTGTCCTCAATCAATGCTGTATTTTCAGGCTGGGGGCTGTAGAGCTGCCGGTAAAGGCAAGTTTTGTAATCGACTGGACGGAAACCGAAGTAAAGTTGTAACTATCAGGATCAAGTTTTGAAACGCAGGCTGCTCTTTTTAACATTTTATTATCCGCCGGATCTATCCGCTGGCTCTTTTCGTGCCTCGGCACTGATAAACGAGCTGTCCCGGCAGGCGGGAAAATCTTGGGATATTGACGTGCTAACCACCATGCCCAACCGTTATAGCTCTTTTTCCACAGAGGCTGTAAGTTTTGAGAAGAACGGCCCTGTTTCAGTGCGACGGATCCCGTTGTCTGAACATCAAAGCGGCATGCGGGATCAGGCATTGGCATTTCTCGGCTTTGCTATGCAGGTGGGAAAGGTTGTTTTGAAAAAGCGCTACGATGCGGTATTTGCCACAACCTCCCGGCTTGCTACCGGCGTGCTGGGGGCTTTTATTGCAAATCGGAGCGGAATTCCTCTTTATCTGGACGTGCGAGATATTTTCCCTGAAACAATAGAGGATGTCCTTGGAAATTCTCCGGCACGGTCTTTGCTGCCGGCAATTAAAGCGGCCGAAAGATATGCTGTTGGCAGTGCGAGCCGGGTAAACCTGGTATCCGGAGGCTTCCTCCCCTATTTCCGGGAGCGCGGTTTTGGGAACAATTTCCGGGTTTTTCCAAACGGCATAGATGCGGAGTTTCTGGAAAGGGATTTTTCCGAAAACGGGGCCTACGAAGGCAAAAAGCTGCTGCTATATGCAGGCAATATAGGAGACAGCCAGGGGCTGCATCGTATTATCCCCGAACTTGCACAGCGCTTGGGAAACGAGTGGATGATACGAATTCTTGGAGATGGAGGAAAGCGGCCCGAACTGGAAGAGCAATTACAGAGTCTGGGAGTGGTCAATGTCGAACGTCTGGATCCGGTGCCGCGCAGCAGCTTGATGGAGCATTACAAGCAGGCTGATATGCTTTTTTTGCATTTGAATGATTACAGGGCTTTCAAGAGGGTATTGCCATCCAAGATTTTCGAATATGCGGCTACGGGCAAGCCTGTGCTGGCTGGCGTTGGGGGATACTCGGCCGCCTTTCTGAAGGAAAATGTTTCAAATGCTGCTGTTTTTCCACCTTGCGATGCGGCGGCCGGGCTTTCCGCGTTAAATAATCTGCGGCTTGAGCACATGCCCCGCAGGGACTTTGAGGCCAAATATTCCAGAGGCAATATTGTGCAAAACATGGTCTCGGATATGATGGAGCTATTTGCTCGGATAGACAGTAAGAACGGGAGACCTATACGTGTCATTTGATGCTGAAACTCGGGTGGCGGTGATAACCCAGGAGGATCATTTTGCTATTCCGGAAAACATTGAAAAGCTGATCCTAATGAATGAGCTTCAGGTTATTAGAATCGCTGCATTGGATGTGAGTGGCTCCCTGGATAACAAGAAAAGTTATTTTTTCAAGGGCTTCGGGTTTGTACAGGGCAGCAGGATGGCATTCAGGCTAATTGGAAAAAAGTTTATTGCCGGTATTGATCAGTTTTTTAAGGGGAGACTGCCGATAAAAAAACAAAGCGTGAAATCGGTTGCGCAAAAATATAGAGTTGCTCACGAGGTTTGTTCTGACCCCAATGAGGCGAGTTTTTTGAAAAGGATAAAAGAAGAAAAACCGAATGTTATTGTTTCTTTTTCGGCGCCTGTAGTTTTTAAAAAGGAGCTGCTCTCGATACCGGAAAAGGGATGCATCAATCTTCATTGTTCCCATCTGCCGGAATATGCCGGGTTGCTTCCAAGCTTCTGGGTTTTGTACAACCGGGAAAAAGAAACCGGTGCCACGGTGCATTACATGGATACGCAGATAGACAACGGGGGCATCCTGGAACAAGTCCGAGTCCCGATAGAAAAGGGGCAGACAATGTTTGGCCTGATTAAAAAGACCAAGAGGGCGGGTGGAGATTTGATGTGCAGTGTATTAAAAAGGCTGGCAGCAGGAGAAAAAATTGAGGCGCGGCCAAATTTTTTAGAGAAGGGCAATTATTACTCATGGCCTTCTGTTGATCAGATGATGGAGTTCCGGAGGCAGGGGGGAAGGTTTATATGAGGCCCACCGCAGTTTTGTCTCTTGATATGGAAGACTGGTATCACTTGGACTATTTTTCCGGCAAGGAGCGATCTGATTATACGATGCTGGACGGCATTGATGTTTACAGAAATCTCTTGGATAAATTCAATATCCCTTCTTCCTATTTTGTGCTCGGAGAGTTGATGGAACCGCTATCGGCTGTTCTTTGCGAACTTTCAAAAGAAGGGGCCGATATTGCCGTCCATGGATGGAATCATGCAAGACCTCTAACTATGAATGTAGAGGAGTTTACAGAAAATATTAGTGCCGCCAAGACCAAGCTTGAAAAAATAACGGGGAAGCCGGTACTCGGCTACAGGGCTCCCTGTTTCAGCATGGATCGAAAGAGGCTGGATGCAATTATGAAGCTTGGGTTTAAATACGATTCAAGCCGGATTGATTTTTCGAGCCATCCTTTGTACGGAAGCCTGGACATGGAGGGATTTGAGTCTCCGGCGTCTTTTATATACAAGAAAGATGATTTTTTTGAATTCGAGGTGGGCACACTTTCTTTTTTTTCCAGGCAGATCCCTGTTTCGGGGGGCGGCTATCTCCGGATTTTTCCGTGGAGGCTCATGCGGTATTTGATTAAAAAGTATATTTCAAAATTCAATGTCTATACTCTATATATCCACCCTTTTGAATTATCGAGAAAGCCCCCTCCTTATCCGGACAGCAGCATATCCGCATTAACGCGGTTCAGGTTTCAGCATGGGCTTGGAACAGTGGAAAATAAGCTGAAAAGCCTGATCGATTTTCTTACAGGTGAAGGTTTTTCTTTCACCACTTTTACTTCCCTCCGCAAAGACTTGTTGTAGTTATGCGCATTCTTGTTACCGGGGCCACCGGATTTATAGGCAGTTTTATTACGCAGAGGCTAAAAGCTGAAGGGCACGAAGTATGGAACCTGTCGAAAGGGTTCGCCACGGAAGAAAATGCCCTGGCTGTGGATCTGCTTGACGCAGAATCCACTGAAAAGGCGCTTTCATCCGCACCGGATTTTGACGCGGTAATTCATCTTGCAGCAATCGCTCATGGTGAAAAGCCGCCTGAGGGGTACGATACTACAAGCGCCAATGTTTCCATGACCAGAAACCTTCTTTCAGGGCTAAGAAAGGACATACATTTTATTTTATTTAGCTCGGTGGCTGTATACAGCCAGTGCGGGCAAAAAGGTGCCGTCTCGCCGTTGGCTGAAACGAATCCGCCCACGGCCTATGGGAAAAGCAAGGCTGCATCAGAAGAATTGGTTATCCGGCAGGGGTTCAGAAAGGTGGATATCTTGAGGCTGCCGCCGGTATATGACGAAGATCACTGGGCTGATGTGAGAAAAAGGGTGTTTTTTCCTGTTTCTAAGCAGGTGAGATTCCGGCTGCGTCCAAGCCCGAAATATTCATTGTGCCATATTTCAAAAATCGGTTCCGTGGTTGCCGGGCTGGTGGAGGATAAAGAAGACAAAACCAGGGTATTTCATGTTGCAGATGATACCTGTTACTTGCAGAATCAGCTTTGCGGCTGGTTCTCGGGCCCGGTTCTGCCGGTGCCGGTGGTTTTGTTGAAGCCTTTTTTGGCGGTTCTTTCGCTTGCACCCTCAGAGGGTTGTCGGAAAATTAGTTATAATATCAAGAAGTTGTTTTTCAACAATGTTTATGATACAGAAACGGTAAAGCAGATAAAATGATTTTTTTGCTGATGTTTATCTGTATTGCCCTGGCTTCTATGATGCTTACCTGGGGATTCAGACGTTATGCCTTGGCT
>JAIPEJ010000126.1 GCA_021737225.1 Desulfobacteraceae bacterium | reverse complement strand
CCGCCAGGGGCGCCACCGTGTTCACATGGATGTTGTATTTTTTTCCTTCAAGCTTCAGGGTGTTCATCATGCCCACCTGGGCCATCTTGGCCGCGGAGTAGTTGGTCTGGCCGAAGTTGCCGTAAAGGCCCGCGGCCGATGCGGTCATGATAACCCGGCCGTATCCCTGCTCCCGCATGACCCGGAATGCCGGGCGGGTGACATTGTAGGTACCGTTTAAGTGCACGGCCAGCACTGCGTTCCAGTTTTCCGGCTCCATTTTTGTAAAACTCTTGTCGCGCAGGATGCCGGCGTTGTTGATGACGATGTCCACCCGGCCGAAGTTGTCCAGCGCGCACTGGATGACGCTTTCTCCGCCTTCGCTCGTGGCCACGTTGTCGTAGTTGGCAACCGCCTCTCCGCCGGCTCCCCGGATTTCATCGACCACTTTTTGGGCCGGGGTGGTCGA
Source organism: Desulfobacteraceae bacterium (assembly GCA_021737225.1). Lineage (GTDB taxonomy): Bacteria > Desulfobacterota > Desulfobacteria > Desulfobacterales > Desulfosalsimonadaceae > Desulfosalsimonas. Next base: position 7,567 of record JAIPEJ010000126.1, on the reverse strand, counting down.
TCCCTCGCCGGAGCCGTCCCTTGCGCCGCCCAGATCGTTTACCACCACCTTTGCACCGCGGGAGGCCAATTCCAGGGCGTAGGATTTTCCCAGCCCGCCCCCGGCACCGGTAATGACCGCAACCTGGCCCTCAAAGCCGATTTTCGCCATTTTTTCTGCCGCCCCGGGGGTGGGCCGGGCTTTCCAGAAATAGTTGGTAAATCCGCGCTCCTTGTCCTGGGTGCGCTTGCGGAAAACCATCTGCATGGGCAGGCCCACCTTGACCCCGGACATATTGCAGTCGGTAAAATCGGCCATGAACCGGCCGCCGTCGTCAAACTGGATCATGCCGTAAATATGGGGCGGGTCGTAGGAGACCGCCAGCATGTCTCCGGTAAAGGTTTTGACCCGGGCCGGCTGGTCTGCGAACTCGTAGTCCTCCTGGGTGTGGCGGGCGGTGCATTCCGGGTTGACGCAAACATCGGTCTTGGGAAACTGCGGCGTACCGCACCGGCTGCATTTGCCGCCTACAAGTCCCAGGAGCATCTTTCTGCGCCGCCACAGGGTGGTTACGGCCGTCTGGGTCGGGGCCTCGGCCCGGATACCCATTTCCGGATCAATCAGGTCCCTGAACACCAGCCACTTGGGATAATTCTCCACGGTTTCCCGGTTTTCCAGGGTGGTTTTGACACGCGGGGCGTTTTTAAAAGCGCCTATGGCCTCTGTAACCGTAAAGCACAGGGCGTCGCTGCCCTGGCCGAATCCGGCCATCACGATTTTTTCGCCCGGCTCTGCCGCATCCAGTGCGGCTGCCAGCATGAGCAGGGGATGGGCGCAACCCGTGTCCCCGCAAACCTCGTGCATGTTGTCGATTACGGATTCCGGATCTGCCCCGAGCTTCTTGGCGATCTTCTTGTGCTCCGCCTTGAAAAAGCAGGGATAGACCAGCTTGTCAATCTGGTCGATGGTAAGATTCAGCTTTTGCAGCAGTCCGTTGACAGCTTCCGGAATGATTTTGGAGTATCCTTCGTCTCTGACCCAGCGTTCCTCCCAGGTGTAGTCAAACCGCTTTTGCGCGCCCCGGTAGTGATCCACGAAATCATAGGACAGGCTGTAGGCGCCGTTGAACTCGGCTATGACATTTTCGCTGCCCACGGCAAAGGATGCCGCCCCGTCTCCGTACCACATCTCGTAAAAACCGCCGGGCTTGGTCTGACGGCAATCCGCGGCGGTTACCAGCAGGTTGCCGCCTCCGCCAGCCGCGGCCTCCAGGGCCGAGAGCAGGGCGCCGGTGCCGGCTTTCTGGGACGCGGTAAAATCCGCGGACCGGATATCCTCCCTTAAGTTTAAAGCCGTCGAAACGATGCCGGCGTTCTGCCGGTCGGCAAAGGGAAAGGAGGTGGATGCCAGGTACAGCCCGTCGATTTCCTGTTTGTCCGGCTTTTCCAGGCAGTTCCGGGAAGCCTCCACGGACATGGTGATGGCGTCCTCGTCCCAGTTGCACATGGAGCGTTCGCCCTGGGCCACCATGACAATGGCCGGGGCAAACCAGCCCATGGCCTGATAGATTGCCGAGCGCGAAAGCCTCAGCCGGGGAACATATGCGCCGTATGAAGTAATGCCGATCATATTTGCACTCCTTTTATTCAAAGGTGGTTGATTCGTTGAGCGTCAGGCGGTTACAGGCGAAACAATTTCTCAATCAGCTGGGACTTCATCACGTCGCCGCCGATTTTTAGCTTGCCCGAGGTATATGCCTGCATGGCCGGCAGTTCGCCATTGATCATGGCCAGAAAATCCCTGTCTTCCATTTTCAGGGTGCAGGTGGGCTTCTCATGGGTGCCCGGCTCCACCGTGCACGTGCCGTCGGCGACGATGCAGTACCAGTCGCCGCCGCGATCTCCGGAGATATGATACTGGAACACCACGTCCACGCCCTTGGCCGCATCCGCGTTAAAGGCTTCGGGCATGGCGGCAAACACGGCCGCCGGATCGGTGTATCCGCCCGCTTCCTGTTCTTCGCCGCCTGCCCGGGACTGGGCGGCAAACGCGTTCATCACGTCCATGACCTGCTCATTTAATTCATTGTATTCCTTGCCGTTTTTCAGGGAGGCGATTCTGTCCAGATCGGCCTCAACCTGTTCTGCCGCGGGAATGGTTTCCGGATCTCCGAGTACTGCGCCCGGGCCGGTAACCACTGCCGCGCGGTTAAAGCATCCCATGCCGGCATTGTAAATCCGGCCGGAAACCGGGCACCGCTCGGAGCAGAGATAGAGTACCAGCGGGGATACGAATTCGGGCCTGACCCTGTCGAGCAGTTCGGCGGGCAGCACGTCCTCGGTAAGCCGGGAGGCGGCCAGCGGCGCCACGGTATTGACGCGGATGTTGTATTTTTTGCCTTCGAGCTTCAGGGTGTTCATGAATCCCACCAGGCCCATCTTTGCCGCGGAGTAGTTCGCCTGGCCGAAATTGCCGTAGAGCCCGGCCGCGGAAGTGGTCATGATGATGCGGCCGTATCCCTTCTCCCGCATAACCTGGAAAGCCGGCCGGGTGACGTTGTAGGCACCGTTAAGATGCACGTCAATTACAGCCTGCCAGGTTTCCGGCTCCATCTTGGCAAAGCTTTTGTCCCGCAGGATGCCGGCATTGTTAATCAGGATGTCCACCGTGCCGTAATTGTCCAGGGCGGTCTGGACGATGTTTTCACCGCCCTCGGGGTCGGCCACGTTGTCATAATTGGCCACTGCCTCGCCGCCGCCGGCCTTGATTTCATCCACCACTTTCTGTGCCGGGGTGGCCGAGCCCTCGCCCGAGCCGTCCCGGGCGCCGCCCAGGTCGTTGACCACCACCCTGGCACCCCGGGCGGCCAGATCCAGGGCATATGCCTTGCCCAGTCCGCCGCCTGCGCCGGTAACAATGGCCACCTGCCCGTCAAAGCGGATTTCGTCCTTGGGAACTTCCCCGTATTCGAATATGCCGTTGGTGATCACGGGCTCGCCGGTTTTCGCATTTACGGTTTGCCAGGCGGCCCTGCCGTCTTGGAGTTTCCAGATCCGGGTCTTGATTGGATCACCCGGGTAAAGCGCCTTTGAAAAGCGGCAGTCAAACCGGTGCATGCGCTCGGGTTCTCCCGGGATCAGCTTGCCGATCAGGGCGCGGCAGGCAAAGCCGTGAGTGCACAGGCCGTGCATGATCGGATGGTCAAAGCCGGTCATTTTTGCAAATTCCGGGTCCACGTGAAGTTGGAACACGTCTCCGGAAAGGCGGTATAAAAGCGGCTGGTCCGGGGAGGGCTTGTCTTCGACTTCGTAGTCGGGTTCCCGCTCCGGAATGGGACTTTGGGTTTTCGGGGCGGGTTCGCCGCCGAATCCGCCGTCAAGGCGGGAGAAAAGTTTGAGCACGCTGGTAAACAGGCGCTTGCCGTTTTCGTGGTATGTGTCGCTTTTGCCTACGATGAGTGCGCCCTTGTCCGCGCCCATGTCGTAAATGTTGGTGATTTCCCCTTCGGTGATGAGCTTGCCCTCGGTGGGAATGGGGTTGTGAAAGATCAGCTGCTGTTCGCCGTGCAGGATTCCTGCCAGGTTGACGTTTGCCTGAATTCCGAAGTGAGAGAGAAATTCGAAGATCGCGGCAATGCCGAAGCTGGGAATGACCTTGAGGTCCTTTTCATATACGTAGTCAAGTTCGTCAAAACCCGCGCCCACGCCCAGGGCGTATAAAACCGCGTCCTTCCATGAATAGGCCGTGGTAACAGGGCCGATTTTCTCACCGACGGCATCCAGGTTCAGCGCCATGTGCCTGCCTCCTTATTTTGATGGGATTTGGGGATATATGCCGAAATCAAATTGGTGCCGGATAAAGGTTTAGAATGCATTGGAAACCTGGGGCCGAAAAATTAAAGCAATTTATTCCAGCAAATGATGGGGAGATCATAAAATGTTTTTTTCTGTCATGTCAAAGCTTTTTTGCCTTTTCAATGCAGCGCTGCAGGAAGTTTTTGATATTTGCGCCGTTCGTATTATGTTTTTAAAAAGGCAATCCGCATATTCTGCAGCACTTTCGAAAAAAGGATGTCCGTTATGCCCGTTGGACTGCTTGCCCTTTTTGCTTTTGCCCCGATACTCGTGGCCCTTGTACTCATGGTGGGAATGCGCTGGCCCGCAACGCGGGCCATGCCGCTGGCCTGGCTGGCTGCTGCAGCAGCCGGGGTGTTTGTCTGGAAAATGGACCTGATTGCCGTGGCAGCCTCCACGCTCCAGGGATTTGCCAGTGCGGTGACGGTGCTGCTCATTGTATTCGGCGCTTTGATGATTCTCTATACCCTGTCGGAAAGCGGCGGGATGGAGACGATCAATCACGGGTTCCACGGAATTTCAACAGACCGCCGGGTTCAGGTCATTATTATCGCATTTCTCTTCGAGGCGTTCCTGGAAGGTGCGGCCGGATTCGGCACGCCTGCGGCAATCGCCGCCCCGCTGCTTTTGAGCCTTGGATTTCCGGCCCTGGCAGCCGTACTGGTGGCCCTGATTTTAAATACCGTGCCGGTGACCTTCGGGGCTGTGGGCACCCCCGTGTGGTTCGGGCTGAAGAACCTGGAGGGCAAAATCGCGGCAGCCGTATCCGAGCACGGCGCCGGCCTGCCTTTTTCGGATATGGACGGGTTTAACATGCTCGTGGGCCAGTGGTCTGCGGTATTTCATACCGTAATGGCCTTTGTGCTGCCCATATTCGTGGTCTGCCTCATGACCCGGCTTTTCGGACAAAACCGTTCCTTTAAAGAGGGCCTTGCCATATGGAAATTTTCCCTGTTTGCATCTCTGGCTTTTGTGATCCCTTTTCTGGGTTCGGCCTTTTTTATTGGCGAGGAATTCCCTGCGCTCATCGGCGGACTGGTGGGCCTGCCGGTGGTGCTATATGCAGCCAGGCGGAAATGGCTGCTTCCCGCACAGAGCTGGGATTTCGGGCCCCAGTCGACCTGGGAGGCGGACTGGACCGGGGAAATCGCCACTGCGCAGAAAATCGAGTTTACACCGCAAATGAGCCAGTTCCGGGCATGGCTGCCCTATGTTCTTATCGGCCTGATCCTGGTGCTGACCCGGGTGCAGTTTCTGCCCCTGGTGCAGTGGGTCAAGGCCTGGAGCATCGGGGTGTCGGATATTCTCGGCCAGGCAGGTATCAGCTACAGCCTGCAGCCCTTCTACAACCCGGGCCTCATTCCCTTTATCCTGGTGGCCGTGCTGACCGTGGCGATGCACCGCATGCCGGCGCAAAAAGTCAAAAAGGCATGGAGCGAGGCTTTCCGCCGGATGAAAAATCCGACCATTGCATTGATTTTTGCCGTGGCCCTGGTACAGATATTTAAGAATTCGAGCATGAACCCGGCGGGTTATGCTTCCATGCCCCTTTCCATGGCCGAGGCAGTGGCCGCCGTGGCCGGGGGGTCATGGCCGTTTTTTGCCCCGTTTATCGGTGCCCTGGGCTCGTTTATCACCGGCAGCAACACGGTTTCGGACCTGCTGTTTGCCGAATTCCAGTACAACATTGCCGCCGCACTTGAGCTGCCCCGGCAGATTATCGTCGCCCTGCAGGCAGTGGGCGGGGCCATGGGCAACATGGTCTGTATCCACAACATTGTGGCGGCCTCGGCCACGGTGGGCCTGGTGGGCATGGAAGGCGTGATTTTGAAACGCAACGTCGTGCCCCTGCTGCTTTACGGGATCGTGGTCGGCGGCATGGGGCTGGTTTTTGCCTATCTGCTGTTTCCGGCGGCATTTTGAGCAAAAAAACGGACACCCGGGAAAGATGATGGTGTATGATGAAGAAAAAACTGGTAAGCGAATTTGAAAACCTGGTAGGGCGGGAAAATGTCATGGCAGAGCCGGCCGACCGGCAGGCGTATTCATATGATTCGGCCGTGTTGGAACCGGTGGTGCCGGCACTGGTGGTCCGGCCGGAAACATCGGCTCAGCTCGGCAAAACCGTGCGGCTGTGCAATGATAACGGACTGCCCCTGACCGTGCGGGGTGCTGGCACGAACTTAAGCGGCGGCACCATTCCCGCTTCAACCAGTGCCGTGGTGGTAACAACAAACGGGCTTTCCGATATTATTGAAATCAATTCAGAGGACATGTATGCCGTTGTGGAACCCGGGGTGATCACTGCCCAATTTGCAGCCGCAGTAGCGGCAAAGGGGCTTTTTTATCCCCCGGATCCGGGCAGCCAGACCGTGTCCACGCTCGGCGGCAACGTGGCGGAAAACGCCGGCGGACTGCGCGGCCTCAAGTACGGGGTCACCAAGGACTATGTCATGGGCATCGAGTTTTTCGATGTCAACGGCGAACTGGTCAAGTCCGGATCGAAAACCGTCAAGTGCGCCACGGGATTTAATCTTTCCGATTTAATGGTGGGGTCCGAAGGGCTGCTCGGAGTTTTCAGCCGGATCATATTCAAGCTGATTCCGCCGCCCAAGGATTCCCGGGCCATGATGGCCGTGTTCGACTCGGTGGAAAAGGCCTCGGAAACCGTTTCCGCCATTATTGCCGAGCAGATCGTGCCCTGCACCCTGGAGTTTCTTGACAACTTTACCATCCGCACGGTCGAGGATTTTCGGCATGCCGGATTGCCGACAGACGCCGGGGCCCTGCTGCTCATCGAGGTTGACGGGCACCCGGCAGAGGTCGAAGATGACGCGGAAAAGATCCGAAAAATCTGCGAGCAGAAAGGAGCCGGGAAAATCCAGCGCGCGGGATCGGCAGCAGAAAAGGACCTGATCTGGCAGGCCCGGCGCGATGCGTTGCCCGCCCTGGCGCGATTAAAGCCCACCACGGTGCTCGAGGATGCCACCGTGCCCAGAAGCCGGATTCCGGAGATGGTCAAAAAAATCCGGGACATCGGGGAGAAATACCACATTGACATCGGCACATTCGGCCACGCTGGAGACGGCAATCTGCATCCCACTATTTTGACCGACAAGCGCGATAAAGATGAGTTTGCGCGCGTGGAACAGGCAATTGACGAAATTTTCGAGGCGGCCCTGGCCATGGGCGGCACCCTTTCCGGCGAGCACGGCATCGGGCTGGCCAAGCGAAAGTACCTGGAAGGCGAGACCAGCCGGGGCACGATCCGGTATTCCAGGCGGCTGAAGGAAACGTTTGATCCGGGCAATATCCTGAATCCCGGCAAAGTGATCGGAGACTAGTGCATGGCGGATATTGAAGAACTGGTGCGGCTGTTACAGGAGTTGGAAGAAGAACTGGTCCACTGCACCCGCTGTGGCATGTGCCAGGCCGTATGCCCCCTGTATTGCGCAACCGGCCGGGAAACCGACGTGGCGCGCGGCAAAATCGTGCTCGTGGAAAACTTGAGCAAAGAGATCCTGGATGACCCCGAAGCGGTCAAACAGCGCCTGGACCGCTGTCTGTTGTGCGGATCGTGCGAGGCGGCATGCCCGGGGGGTGTGCCGATCATGGATATTTTTTTGAAGGCACGGGCCATTATCACCGGGTACCTGGGCCTGTCCCCGGTGACAATAGCCATTTTCCGCGGATTTCTTTCCAGCCCGGACCGCTTTGACAAACTGCTGAAATGG
>JAIPEJ010000125.1 GCA_021737225.1 Desulfobacteraceae bacterium | reverse complement strand
TTGGTATAGCCGAATTCCCAGTATTTCCATATTTTTTTTGCCATTACCTTTGCCCCCTCGATAAAGGGCATGACAATGACCCCCATGTCCTCCGGATCGAGCTCAGGGGCGTTATTGAATTTCTGCTGCCTTAAGATCTGCAGTTTCCTGGCGGTTTTGGCCAGGTGGATGATGCGTTTCCTGGCGTATTTGATCCCGGGTATGTCTGCATTGATTTCAAGTGAGTCAAATGTCCCGCTTTTAAATAAGGATTCCAGCGGGTGCGCGCTTCGCACGATCACCTTGAAGCTCTGGCAGGATTCCCGGAAAAAGGCCTCCAACTGCGCAAAGTTCTCGTTTCTGAAATCCCCGGCTGAAAGGTAGATAAATTCCGGGACATGGAATCCCGCTTTTTTCAATACTTCCAGAAGCCGGATTTTTTCCGGCAACATCTGTTCCATTGGTTTTCCTTATTTACCCGGCACCATGTATTCCGGCAGTGCCCCATGCGATTTTTTGAATTCCGGCCCGCCCGGGCAGAATTTCATTCGTATCCGGGTAACACGGGGGGCGGATTTTGTCAGTACTTTTCCGTCCGTATCCTTCGGGGATGCAATGTACCATTTCTCCTTAAAAGGTATACGCATGTTCACGGTTTTTCAAATTCCGCACAAATTCGTGACAACGGTGATGTGTGGCCGTCTTTTTTTACCCGGCCGGGTTTGATATAAAATTGCATCGCCCGATTTTTTTGTTTTGCAAGGACAATAACAGGGTTGACGAATTTGGAATGCGTGTTATTGTATATAAAAGTGTATATCAGCATTGGAGGTGTACGCAAGGCATCTTATACAGAATTAGTTAGAATTAGGTTTCTCAGGAGTTGCGATAGGCGCAGTAAATCAACTTCCGGGCTCCCGCCGGGAAAAGCCCGGGCCATCATTCCCTGAAACTCCCCCTTTTCGCGACAAGAAACAACCCCCAAAGACATGGTTTTGCCAACTTTGCCGGGATTCTGGGTGAAGAATCGGTACCCCCTGCCAATCCCGGTGTATGCCAACGCAAAGCCAATCGGTCCCGCACCGCAAGTGCTTTTCGGCTGATTTGCCATAAAAGGGAAATGTGGAATTCCGACGCTAAAAAAACGACAGCCGGCAGGTCCGTTTATCGGACTTGATGGCAAAATCAGGACGAATCCTGATCAGAAAATGAACCATTCGGATTTTCTCCATGACAAAAAAACATTTTATCGTATTTACTCAGACCCTGAACATGCGAACCCTGATGCTAAAGGCCTTTCTGGCGTGCCTTGTGATCATGCTCGGAATCCTCAATACCCCGGCTGCAGCAGACCAGGAACGGAATGCACTGGACAGAGCGGACCTGCTGTATGCCGAGGGGAGCATGGAGAGCCTAAAAGAATCGGTGACACGCTACAAACAGATCGGCCAGCAGCACCCGGACAGTTACGAGGCGTTTTGGAAGGCGGCCAGGTCCTGCCGCGTAATCACCCGGATGGCCGTGATCGGTGAACTGGATGATCTGGAACAGATCGGAGCCTCTTTTGGCAAACAGGGCATGGAATTGGCGCAAAAGGCCATTGCGCTTGAGCCGGAAAAGGTGGAGGGACATTACTATTACGCGGTCAACGTCGGGGGATATGCCAAGGGCGCGAGCATATGGTCCATTCTCAGCGAGGGCCTCAAGAACAAGGCGGAAAAACACTTGAAGAAGGCCTACGAAATCGACAGGGAATATAACGGCTTCGTTCTGCTCATGCACATGGGTCTCTATTATGAGGTGCTTCCCTGGTATGCCGGCCGGGACAAGGACAAGGCACTGGAGCACTACCGCGAGGCCCTGCTTCTGATGCCCGAGCAATCCCCCTACCGTTCGCAGCTCCATGTCCTGGCCGGCAAGCTGATGTTAGTTCAGGGGGTGGAAGAAAACCGGGCCAGGCAGCTTCTACGCAAAGTCGCAGAATCCGACAGCCGCTACTTTAGCTCCAAGGCCCTGGAAATCCTTGCAGAACACGGATAGCCGATTTGCCGTATCAGTCCAGGACTTCCCGGAGTTTGGCTGCGATGTCCTTGAGGAAGAAGGGTTTTTGTATGAAATTGATGTTCCTGTCCAATACTCCCTGGTGGGCGATCACATTGGCGGTATAGCCGGACATGAAAAGGATCTTCGTCTTCGGCCGAATCGTCTGAATCCGCCCGGCCAGCTCCCGGCCATTCATCTCCGGCATTACCACATCCGTAATGACCAGGTGAATCTCCGAGCTGTTTTCTTCTGCCGCCCGGATTGCCTCACTTGGCGTACCTGTGGAGATCGTGGAATAACCCAGCCTTTGCAGCAGCATCACGGTCATTTCCAGAAGCGTCGGATCATCCTCCACGACGAGAATGTTCTCCCCCCGGCTTTTCCGAAGGCCTTCAGGTCTTTGCGGCGTTGCCGCGGCCGCATCGTCAGAGGTTAACGGGATGTAGATTCTAAATGTCGTGCCCTTGCCGTGCTCGCTGTATGCGTTGATAAACCCCTGATTCTGCTTGACAATTCCGTACACCGTGGCCAGACCCATTCCCGTGCCCTGGCCCGGTTGCTTGGTGGTGAAAAACGGATCAAAGATCTGGTTCAGCGTATCCGCATCCATGCCGCAGCCATTGTCGCTGACGGCAAGAAGCGCGTAATCTCCCGGGATAAATTCGGCACGGGACTTACAGTATGTCTCGTCAAACGAAACGGAATCTGTTTCAATGGCGATTCTGCCGACATCCGCGATGGCATCCCTTGCGTTGACGCACAAATTGACCAGGACCTGGTCAAACTGGGAGGGGTCCATGCGGACCGTGTAAGGGCCTTGCCCGGGCAGCCATGCCAGATCGATGTTTTCGCCAATGAGCCGGCGGATCATTTTCAGTATGGCTTCCACCGAATGGTTCATGTCAAATACCACCGGCTCGATTGTCTGCTTGCGGGCAAAGGCCAGGAGCTGACGGGTAAGATCCGTGGAGCGCCGGGCCGCGTCGAGAATATTGTCGAGATTTTTGCGGACCGCAAGGGCGGGGTCGGTTTCCTCAATGGCAAGCTCTGCATTGCCAACTATGCTCCCCAGCATATTGTTGAAATCGTGGGCGACACCGCCGGCCAGCACTCCGACCGCCTCGAGTTTTTGCGACTGATACAGTTGCCCCTGCAGTTTTTCCCGCTCTGCTTCCGCTTGTTTTCGCTGGGTGATGTCAAAAAAGCTCACTATGATGCTTTCTCCGATCAGCCGGGTGTTGATCACCATAAAGCGCTGATTCCCGTCTTTGCAGTGCACCGGGTATTCCAGCGGTTCCATCACAGAATTTCCGGATATGGCGCTTTCCAGCTCCCGGCGCCATTTCGCGGTCACCTGGCGCCGCAGGTCCGTATCCGGAAAACAGAGATCTCTGGCATGCCTCAGGGTGGGGGCGTCATCGGAGGTGTAGCCCATGGTTTCCGTGAGCCGGTCGTTGACTCCCAGGATCTCCCCGTGCAGGGAAATATGGGCCATGGGCATGGGCGCCTTTTTAAAGAGCGTTCGAAAGCGCGCCTCGCTTTTTTTCAATGCCGCCTCGGTCCGCTTTCGCTCGGTGATGTCGCGATCAAAAGCGCAGGCCAGGTAACTGTCCTTAAAATTGAAATGGTTGGTACTGACCTCAACCGGGAAAAGCCGCCCGTCTTTGGTGCGGTGGCGCGATTCAAACGACATGCTGCCCTGCCGCCGGACTTCCGCCTTGTGCTGTTCCCACTGGTCCGGGGGGAAATCCGGGTCGATATCAAATACCTTCATTTCCAGCAATTCCTCGCGGGTATAACCCATGGAATTGCAGGCCGAGTCATTTGCGTAAACAATATCGCCCTGATCATCAACCCAGAGAATGCTGTCCCGCGCCCGGTCCATGGCGAACTGGGTTCTCAGCAGGGATTGCCTCTCCTGTTTTCGTTCGGTGATATCTGAAAGAAAGCCCTGGTAATGCGCGATGTCTCCACTATTGTCGCGCACCGTCCGGACACTGTAATTTGCCCAGAATACCGAGCCGTCCCTGCAAACAAATCGGCATTCTTGGTTGAGTACTTCCCGGTTTTCCGCCAGCAGGCGCTTGATTTTCTCACTGGATTCCGCATCGGCGTAGAACCGTTCCCCTGTGTCCCTTACCGAATCAATGAGCTCTTGCGGGGAGCCGTAACCGAATAATTGCGCCAGGGCGGTATTCGCATAAATCAGTCTGCCGTCGGGTGCGGCGGATAAGATCCCGATCGGCGCGTTCATCAGCATATCCTGGTAATCGGAAGGGGCGAGTCGGACGGGCTGCGCTTCGGTCTCCGGCACTGGCTTTTCGGGCATCATCAGTTCCTTTGGCCTTTTCGGGATGAACCCTGAACCTGCCATAAAAGATTCAACCCGTTATGGACGATACAGAAAGCAATTTCAAATATGCCGAAAAAACGAAAGAAAAACAACCTGCAATTGTTAACATGCGGTTGTGGACGGCTGCAAAAGGTTTGGATTTACATTTGGTTGTATCTCTCGGGGATCGGGGCGGAGGTTACTGGCGGCACATGCCGGGCGGCTGAAATGAATGGATTTTAAAATTTATATGGCGGAGAGGGTGGGATTCGAACCCACGGTCCCGCGGAACGGGACACCGGTTTTCGAGACCGACGCCTTCAGCCACTCGGCCACCTCTCCGCTTGATGCGCTGCTGTCCGGATAATATCTGTGTCCGGATGCTGTATTCCGGCAAGAAACGTATCTATTTCCGGATTTGTTGTCAAATATAATTTATTCGCGGCGTTGGCGTCATGCCGGCTTTACGGGGCAAACATGGCCTCGAGTTCATCTGTGTAGCTGCGGGCATCCCTGCGGATGTAAAGGGGCGGGCCAACCTTGACGCCGGGGTTTTTTCCAAGGGTTGCGTGCACCAGCACCCGCTGGGCTTGCGAGTTCGGCCCGGGATGGATCATCCGGAGTTCCTTGGGCTCGATATTTGCCCGCCGCATGGCATTGAGCAGATCCACGAGCCGTTCGCTCGGATAAATCACGACCATCCGCCCCCCTGGGGTCAGCATCCGGGCGGCAGCCGCGGTCAGGTCGGGCAGAGTGATCCTGATTTCGTGACGGGCCACGGCCTTCTGGGAATCCGGATTAATGCGCCCGGAGTTTGGAGCAAAATGCGGGGGATTGCATACCACCGCATCAACGGGTCCGCCGGTATCCGCCGGGGTTATGGATTTTACATCCCGTTCCAGGATGGTGATCCGGTCGTCCATCCGGTTTTCCCGGGTGTTGACGGCTGCGAGTTCCGCGAGTTCCGGCTGGATTTCCACGCCGAATACCCGGCCGAGTTCCGGATTCCGGTAGCACAGGATCAGCGGGATGACCCCGCATCCGGTACCCAGGTCCAGGATGCGGTCTCCGGGTTTGAGCCGGGCCAGGTTGCCGAGAATCACCGCGTCCACGGAAAAGCGGTATCCATCGGGCGGTTGTTTTACGGAAATCCGGCCGCGGAAGAACGTATCATGCGTCCATTTGCTCATTTGTCGTCACGTGGGGAAACCGGGCCCACCTTGTACTGGATTTTGCCGATGCGCTCATCGCCCAGGACCCGGTTGAGCTGTTCAATGATATCCGGGGTGAGAAAACGCATTTGCTGAGTCACGGTGGAGCTTGCCACGTGCACCAGGAGGATGTCGTTTTTCAGGGCTGCAGGCCGGCTGTTTTCCGCGATCACCGGATCGAGCACCTGCTGCCAGATCTGCTGGATGCGCGAAAGCTCAGTGTCTGTTTCCCGTCGGATCTGGCCGACAACCCGGGAAAGCACCTCGCTGATATGTGTGAAGCGCTCGTTCGGGGGGCGTTGATTTGTCATTGTTTTTTCACCGGAGTTGATGCGATTGGTTCCATGTGCCTGCAGAATGCTATTACCACATGCCGCGGCCGGATTCAATGGCAGCCGTGACATGCGTTTCTCCGGGGATTGCAGTTTGACATTTCCGCCTGCGATGCCATATTATTTACTTTCTGAAAAAAATTCGAAGGCGGGACTTGCGATTTTTTTAATTCATGGCAGAACCCGAAACAAAAGGAGGCCGCAATGGCACAAATGACAACCCGGATGAAAGATCTGTTTGAAAAGGTTTCCGCCGTAATCCTGGCAACGGCAACCCCGGACGGCACGCCCAATGCCGTTCCCGTGGGGGCAAAGCAGATCATTGACGATGAAACCATCCTGATATCCGATCAGTTTTTGAACAAGACGCTTGCCAACATGAAGTCCAATCCGCGCGTGGCCGTGACTTTCTGGGAGGGCCACGAGGGCTACCAGTTAAAGGGCACGGTCACGATTGAAACCTCGGGGAAGCGCTATGAAGAGACCGCCAAGTGGATCGAGGAACTGGGAAACAAGGCGGGACAGCCGCTGAAATCCAAAGGCGTTGTGATTCTGCAAATCGAGGAGATTTACGGGGTGTCCCCGGGACCGGGCGCCGGTAAGAAGCTTGCCTGATCACCGGATTCATGCCGATGAATCGCCAACCCCCTCCATTGCCGGAGGGGGTTGGGCTTTTGCAATCTAGAACACCTGCTTGAAGAGCTCTGCCACCTCGTTGGGATCGGATACCGGCCGTGGATTGAAAAGCGTGGGCGTATCCGCAATGGCATGGAAGGGGGCTGCGGCCAGGGCCTCTTCGGTGACACCCACCTCGCTGAGGCGCATGGGATGTCCCGTTTCCTTCATCAGCTTTTCCAGTGCATCCACCCCGGCCATGGCTGCCTGGCGGCTGTCCATGCCGCCGATGCTTACTCCCATGGCCTGTGCGGCCAGCGCCAGTTTGTCTGTGGCATAATCCATATTATAGCGCATAACTGCAGGCAGCACAATACCGCATGCCGCACCGTGCGGCACGTTGCTTAACATGCCCACGGTATGGGCCATGGAATGGGCCAGGCCCACCTGGGCGATGCCAAATGCCCATCCGGCGGCTGTGGCTGCCATCTGCATGTTGTTTCTGGCCTGTTCGTCTTTTCCGTCGGCAATCACCCTGGGCAGATTTTCCCGGATCAGCCGGATGGCCTGAAGGGCGTGGCCGTCGCAGAGGGGATTGGACATGGTTGAGGTAAGCGCTTCTACAGCGTGGGTCATGGCATCCATGGCCGTGGTGGCGGTCAGGCCGGGCGGCAGGCCGATGGTAAAGCGTGGATCCAGGATGGCCGTGTTCGGCGTGATATAGGGGTCCACGATGTAGACCTTGCGCCCGGCCGTGTTGCTCTTGATAACCGAGACGTTGGTGACCTCGCTACCCGTGCCCGAGGTGGTGGGAATCGCGATGTGCGGTGTCTGGGGTTCGGTAAGGCGCATCACGGCCACGTGGTCGTCTGCCTTGCCGCCGTTTTTCAGGGTCACGCATACGGCCTTGGCCGTGTCCAGGACACTGCCGCCGCCCACGCTCACAATAATGTCCGCGCCCTTTTCCCGTGCCATGTCCACGGCTTTGTCCACGGTTGCAAGATCGGTATCCTGGGAGATATCATCATACACGCCAGCGCAGAAGTCGCCCAGCGCGTCTTCGACCAGCCGGGTCAGCCCTGCAGAACGCACGCCTTTGTCCGTGAGCACCAGCGCCCGGATGCCGCCCAGCCGGACTACTTCCCGAGAAACTGACGGCAGGCTGCCGCGGCCGGAGAGCACCAGGGTGGGGGTAATGTACTGGACAAACGGGATGCTGGGGTCATCGGAAAACATCTTCATCATGAAGTTGCTCTGGTGATCGGCGCTGGCAGAGACGTGGACGCGCTTGACCTCGGTGTATTCCTTTAATCCGGCTTCTCCCAGTTCCCGGCCGACCCCTGACTGTTTGTACCCGCCAAACGGGCAGAAATCTCCGAATGCGTGATAGTTGTTGATCCACATGGTGCCGGTGCGGATCCGGCGCGCGATGCGCTCGGCCCGGGCGTTGCTTGCTGAAAACACCCCGCCGGCCAGGCCGTAGATGGAGTTGTTGGCGATTTCCACGGCC
>JAIPEJ010000124.1 GCA_021737225.1 Desulfobacteraceae bacterium | reverse complement strand
GATCGACACGGACTTTGAAGCAGAAACACTCCCGGAGCCGACCACCATCGGCAAAAACCGCTTGGTTAACACGCTGAATCTCCGCCACTTCCGGAATGAAACCATTCGCGTTTATTTCCGGCATGCCCGGGATGAACGCAAGCTGTTTTTTGACGCAAGTCCCCAGCCCTGCTTTGGAAACTATCTTGTCTGCCTCTGGCGAAATCCGCCGGGCCCCCTGCCGTACCTGGACAACTATCGATTTGCCGGACTGTTCTTTTCCAGCGGCATTGAATACATCCAGGTATCGGCGATATGCCGCGCCATCAGCACAAAGGGGATCTGTGTCCGGCTTCCCGACAAAGCCATATCTCAGTCCTCACGCCTGTGGATCCGCCATTCGTGTCAATCGGTGGATGCCCGGCTTCTGCAAAACGGCATCATGTTTGACGGCATGCTCAAGGATTTTAATGCCTCGGCTTTCTGCGTAACCCTTTCGTCTGCCAATGACACACCGGAAAAATGGCTCAATACGGAACAGAACCTGACCCTGATACTATCGGCCAACAACGTGATCCTGTATTCCGGGGAGTGCCGGATAACCCGCACGAAACGAGAGCACAACCAAAACCAACTGGTGATCAAACCGGCCAGCCATCTGATCCAGCGCTTTACCCCCAGGATATATCGCAGCAAACGGGTGCCGGTTTCACCGCCTCCGGATATCACCCTGCAGCATCCCCTCACCGGCGGTCTTGTCAATCTCAAGGCAATCGATATTTCCGGCTCCGGTATATCCGTGGAGGAAAACCAGCAGAGTGCGATGTTGGTGGCGGGGCTTCTTTTGCCGGAAATGCACATTTATTTTGCCAGCGCCTTTAAAGTCTCCTGCAAGGCACAGGTGGTCTACACCCGGAACTTCACCACAGCACAGGGCGTTGAAAAGGTCCGGTGCGGCATCGCATTTCTGGATATGGACCCCAATGACCACATGCGCTTGTTGTCCATGATTCACCAGGTGGAAAATCAGCATTTATATATCTGCAACCCCGTGGATATTGATTCGCTGTGGGCTTTCTTTTTTGAAACCGGATTTATTTATCCAAAAAAATACGCGTTCATCCGGCAATTCAAGGAAGAGGTCAAAAAAACCTACGAAAAGCTCTATACCTGCCAATCCTCGATTGCCCGGCACTTTACGTGGCAGCAAAACGGCACCATCATTGCCCATCTGGCAATGCTGCGGTTTTACGAAAAGACCTGGCTGATTCATCACCTGGCATCCAGAACGGAAAAGCGTTTCGGCACGGGCACGGACATGGTCGACCAGATCGGGGCATTTACCTATGACACCCACAGGCTGGTCTCGTCGCACATGTCTTACCTGATCTGCTACTACCGGCCGGACAACCGGTTTCCAGCCCATTTCTTCGGCGGTGTGGCGGAAAAGATCAATAATCCCCGTGCATGCTCCATTGACGATTTTGCCTATTTCCATACCCGCTTGAAAAGTAACGAAAAGGGGCTTGCCCCGGGATGGGATCTGTCAAGGGCCGAGCGCGAGGACCTTTATGAACTCAGGGAATTTTATGATCAGCACTCCGGCGGATTGATGCTCAGGGCGCTTGACCTGGTTCCGGAAAATATTGAAGGAACCAGAAGCGATTTAAGCGATTTATACCAGGAAATGGGCCTCTGGCGGGAGCGGCGGGTTTTTACGCTAAAGCACGACGCTCAGGTCAAGGCAGTGATAATGGCCAACGTGGCTGATTTTGCCTTAAACCTGTCTGACCTGACCAACTGCATCAATTTCTTTGTCATCGATGAGCAGACGCCCTACGAGATCCTGCAGCAATCCATATCGATGATGGGGCAATATTATTCGGCAGCCAAGGTGCCGGTGCTCATCTACCCCCTGTCCTACGCCCGCTACTCCGGGCGCACCTTTGACCGGGTCTATCGACTCTGGGCCCTGGATATGCAATTTACGGATGAATTTTTCAAAAACTACAACGCGCTGAAATAATCCCTCAGCCCAGTTCCGCGAAATTTTTCCCGCCGTTTTCATTGCGGATGGTTTCCGTCTGATATCCCGGGTATGTGCGCTGATAATAACGGATAAAAGCATTTACCACCCGGCCGTCAAAAAAAGTATCAATGTTTTCAATAAGCATTTGCATGGCCTGGGACGGCGGCAGCGGCTTGTTATAGTACCGGCTGGCGGTCAGGGCTTCAAAATTATCCGCAACCGCGATGATCCTTGCGCCCAGCGGGATTTCATCGCCCGAAAGACCTCTCGGGTACCCGGTGCCGTCGATTTTCTCATGATGCCCCCCGGCAATGTCGGGTACCTGCTGCATTTTGCCCTCAAAATTCATCTGCTTCAGGATCTCTATCGTTTTCTCGGCGTGACACTTGATATATTCGTATTCATTCGTGGTCAGCCGGTCCTTTTTCTTCAAAAGCGTGTCCGGAATCCCGATTTTGCCGTAATCATGCAGCAGGGCGGACACGCGCACCACCTCCCGGTAATCCTTGTCCAGTTCGAGTTCCTCGCAGATGCCTGTTGAATACTCCGCCACCCACTCCGAGTGTCCCTTGGTTACGGAATCGCGGGCATCAATGGTGGATACCATGACCTGGACCACGGATTGAAGCTGTTTTTCCCGGGCCTCCAGGTGCTGGGTATGACGCAGGCTGATGCCTACGATGTTGGAAATGCCCACCAAAAGGCTCAGGTCGCTGTGCATGAGCGTACGCTTGGACCGGACATTGTCCACGACCAGCACGCCAAAGCTTTCATTGTCACAGATAACCGGCGAACAGACAAAGGAAATCGTCCCCATCTGCCTGGCAAATGCAATGCTTCGCCGGGACAGCGAATCCTCGATGTCATTGACATCATTGATCAGAAAAGGTTTCTGCTGCCGAAATGAAAGTACAAAAACCCCCCGGGAGTCGGGCTTATCCAGATGGAATTCAACGTTTTTCAAAAACTGATACTGCTTTTCGTTGTAGCCGAACCCGGCTGCAAACCGGAGCCGCTTTTTTTCCGGATCACACAGCATAATCATACCCCGGTCATAGTCGAGCCGGATCTGCAGAATATCAATAATTGCTGAGAGCACCTCTTCCATGTTGGTGTGGCGGTTTACCACCTGCCCGATTTCCCGGGTAACCAGGGTATTGTTATAGTTGATATCAATCTGATCCACAAGCTGCTCGCTGGATTCCTGCAGATTCTGCATGGCCATGGATAAGTGCTTGTTGTCAAACCGCTCGCCGTAAAAGGCGGTTGCCAGCAGCAGCACCAGGAGCCCGGATAGAACGCCTAGTCCCTGTGCGCCGGATAGAAAAAGAATCGATAGCAATCCGACCAGCGGGAAAATCACCAGCATGTAGTTGCGGATCAGCCGGAAATAATCCCCCGGGGATTTATTCCAGGAAATAAGGTATCGGCAGACATCACCGCCGGAAAACATGCATTCCGGATGCTCGATATTGACCATTCGATTGTTGAAAATGTTTAAAACCGCTTCAAAAAAGCCTTTCCGGCTTTCGCATTGGTACGGTTTTTCCTCAATCCCGGGTCTTGGCGAGACAATGATTTCCACCTTGTTGGCACTGATCTGACGGGAGTAGGAATAGATACTGCGGGTAAAATTGGCAAACGTACTGCCGATCATTTCATAGAACTTGGCCGGTCCGGTAAAGCTGTATAGATAATACCGGATCGCCCCGATGGATTCGGGCAATGCACTGTATCGTCCGGCATCTCTTGCCAGGTTTTTGTTGCCGGTCATCCGGAGCAATTCTTCAAAGAAAAAATCCACTTGCTCCTGGGTAAACCAGTGGCCCTGGTCCTTGACCTCGTGCAGGGTCATGCCGGCCCTGGCCAGAAGTTCCGAAATGTTTACATGCGGGTATTTTTTCCGGGCAAGCTGAACATAAGAATGGATAACACGACTGTTATAAAGCGGCGTACGGGATTGGGAGACCTCGCTGTCTGATTTCATTGCAGTCAGATATTGTCAGACCCGATTAAGGTTCAAGATTGTAGAATCATGTTCATTGTCGTTCCTTATAACACATATTCACATATTTGCAAGCACTTTATGCATTGCGCCATTCCCAAAGCAGCAGGCCACGGATAATTCTCCGGGCTGATGGGTTTACCGGCGGGGAGCGATTGAATTCATGTACTCGAGCGCGTCCGGGTTTCCAAGCGCAGCAGCCCTGCCAATGTCCTGCATGGCTTTTTCCGGATCATCGGCGCGCAGGTGCACCCATCCCCGGCCATACAGATAATTGCCGTTTTCCGGCGCCCCTGAAACGGCCTTGTTGATAAATCCCAGCGCCTTGTCATAATCCCCGTTTTCCGCATAAGCCAGGCCCAGGTTAAAAGCCGCCCGGATATTTTCCGGATCGAGCTCGAGTGCCTTCCGGAAGCTTTTGATGGCTGCCTCCTGGTTGCCATAGGAAGCATACAGCCCGCCTTTGTCCATCCAGTATTGCGGATCGTCCTCGGTGAATTTCTGCTCTGTTTTCTCCATTTCCGGTTTTTCGCCCTGCCCGGCTGAATCCCCTTTTGTCGAGCTTTCGGCAGATCCTGAGGATGCGCTGGATGCCCGGGACTTAGAGCTCATCGTAGTCCCCGAAGCAGTGAATTCCGGGGATGCTTTTTTATGCGCTTCCGGGCGATACGGCTCGAGGTCGGAATCCGACTGCGCCTTGGCCTGCATGGCCTCCACGGATTCGGCAAATCGCTTCACATCCTCGAGTTTCATGGCGTATTCAGCATGCATACTGCGGTCCTGCAGGTCCACCGTGTAAACCAAATCCCCCAGATCCGGCAGGGATTCAAATTCTTCGGCGTCCTGCGCGGGATCCATGGCTGTTGCAGTCTTTAACAACCCGGTCCAGTCCATGGTCATGGTCACCAGCGGTCCTTTTGCATCTGCCGGCGCAAAATCGGAAACATTGCTGATCAGCGACTTCATGCGGGTGTCATCCGAAGCCGCCAGCAGGCAGTTATTAAGCCGGGTCATTCGGATCGGCATCTTCAGGATCGGGACTTCCTCGGCCTCGGGATTGATCATCGGCACCCGTGCTTCGACCCCTACCACGGTATTGCCGCCAATGGTCGTGTTCTCGGTGCGGGTAAAAACCGAATTCAGCTCCAGGTCCGGACGCTGATCCTGATAGAATCGAGCCATTTTTTTGCCGGTCTCCATCAGCCACGGGATGTACTCGGATTCCAGAAAATCCGCCGGTATCTTCTTGTCCGGGTTTAACGCAGCCACCATTTCCATACGTACGCCCGAAGGATCAATTGACATGGCCCCTACGGTCTCGCCCGTAAAATAGGTAAACATTTGTGCGGCCTGTTCCAGGTCAATGCCCATGGACTTGTAAACTTCGCCGAAATAGTCGGAAATGAAGCCTGTGGCTGCGGCAATGTCGTAGGGCCGGCTCCGAAGCTGCATCTGAAGATCTTCGGCAGGCGAAATATTACCCAGGCGCCCGGCGGGCACCTCTTGTTTGCCGGTCATCACCCCGGCCATATCTGAGCCGGCCAGAGCCAGAACATTCATTGAAAAAGTGGCATCACCGCCGCCGAGGTCCCCGCCAAACGACAGGGTCTCCACCTGGCGGCCGACTTTCAGAAGCGCTTCCAACATGGTGCCGGCCTGCTCGACGGCAGCAGCATCCGGGGATTGCTGCTGAGTCGCCGCCATTTGCTCCTTCATGGCGGAAAGCAACTGCTGGATCTGCTGCTCTGCCTTGCCGAGAATCCGGGATGCGGCAATATCAACCGAAACAAAACGTTCCACCGGTTGTTCGGAAGCTTCTGCCAGGGCTGATACCAACTCCGGATTCACCTGTGCGTCAGGGTCCTGCTGGAGCGGAACCAGGTAATAGTCATCCTTTTTCCTTGCTCCGTAGCGGGCGGCAAAGTCTTCATTCGGCTGTGCAAACGGAACCAGGGCCGTCCCCGAATATAACTGCCTTTGCATCTGCTCAGGATCAAAGTTCAGGCCGATAACCACGGCCCGGTCCGGGTCTACCCAATGCGTGCCCATAAGCATGCCCCGAAGGTTTGCAGACGGCGCCCGCCCGGAAGCCCGGGCATCGGAATCAAACGTTTCATCGGCGATGTCCAATGTCTGCTCGATCCGCCCGATTCGCACAACGACATCCGGCTGGGAACTGCTCTGCGCCCGGGCATATGAAGACGGCAGGATGCAGACCGCGGCAAGAATGGCAATTGAGAAAACCCGGAGCTTTACGGCAAGCGATGACTTCATGGGGACCCTCCTGGCTGCAGGAATTATTTGCAAGGATATGGCAATGACGCTCAAAAAAACTTGAAATTGGTAGTACTCATCCTAAAACGATTTCCGGACAAAAGTCAACGGGTTTGAACCCGGCCATTGAGGCCGCACATTGACGCGGCGCGCTCATCGAGCATTCGGGCCAGGCCGCCGTGGGCATCCGGGGTGAATCCGAGGGCTTTTTCCCAGACCTCGTCGTCTTCCATGCAGAAATAAATCAGCACATCCGGGGCCTTCTCCCGAATCTTGTCTATGAGACACCGGTACAGGCGAATGCGCAACGGCTTGAAATAGCGCATCTTGCCGTCCATGGCCTTGATAAATTCCCCGTAAATGATCCTGGAATCAGGAAACCGACGGGCAATCACCTCTTTTAGTTCCGGCATGAACCGGAACGAGCCAATGCTGATCCAGACGATATTTGCCGGATCGATCCGGGCAAACAACCGGTGCACAACTGCTTCATAATCCCCGTGGCAGCCGGGATACAAGACCATTGGATCAAAATGGAAAGCCAGGGGATATCCACTGGCCTGGCATTTCTCGGCTGCCGCGATTCGCGTCGAAAGCCCGGCTGTGGCCCTTTCCTGGTGCTTGATAACCGATTGGGTATTCAGCGACCAGGCCATGATCGTCTTCCGGTTATGGGGAATCGCCAGCAGATCGTCCACGGCGGCAGTCTTGGTTTTCAGCTCCAGGGTGCCTGTATCCTGGCGGGAAAACCGCTGCACAAGCTGTTGTGCCAGCGGGAAAACCGATTCCCATATCAGGCTATCCGTAAACTCACCGGTGCCGATCCGGCCGATAACGCCCTGATCAAAGAAATACTGCAGTTGTTCATTCATTTCATCATGATTCGTAAAAAACTGCAGCACCGGCGGATGGTAGTAGGCTTGAAGTATGCAGTATGCGCAATCCATACTGCAATAAGCACCCACGTGCAGAATCCGGTATCCACAGCAGGTATAATGGGTAGTGCCGGGACAATCCCGGATGAACCGGCCCTTGTTCCGTGTCAGCAAAAGCACGGACTTACCGGTTGCCTCCGGGTCCGGGGATGCGGAAATCTGCTGATAAATTTCCACGGGATGGTTGACGCGTTTTACCGGAAGCCCGAGCCGCCGGCACACCTGTTGGGTCACCGGATCGTCGGCGGCATCGGCGTCAATATAGATCCTGCGAATCTTCAATCTCTTTATTCAATATGGCTTTTAATTCCGGAAGTTGACAAATCCGTCCCAGGCATTCGGCCTGGCGGCAGAGCTGCCGGGTCGAGGAAAACCGCATCATCATGGTAAAAGTGTTATCCTCAAAGTTCGCCGGCGGCTTTAGATCCATGCCCGCCTCCATCTGAAGGCTGCGCTTGTGCCGGTAAAACGCGTTTTCCGCACGGCTCAGCGCGGGATAACGCCGACTGCGAATCGCTGTACGCAAGCGCTGCAGTTTCAGACCGCGATCAAGCTCGGCGGAATCCAGGATTTTTGCAAACTCGGGAACCTTTAGCAGCCGGTCAATTGAAGTCTCTTCAAGACGGGCCAGATCATGGAGCCCGGTGAAAATTTCCTGCTGCTGGTTGACAGTGGGCCGAAGGTTTTTGAATAACCAGGCCATGGCTTCAGCCGAGGTCCGGTCAATGGATTCGAGGGACAGCGCGGTATTTAATGAAATATGATTTTGCGCGGCCGCCTCTTGCACAATTTCAGGTAGTTCGGACAGGCGGAATAGCTTTTCAACCAGCGGCGGTGCAATAAACAGCCCCAACGGCTCAAGAAGTGCAGAAAGCGAACGGGCGTTTTCGCAAAATTCCCGCAGCTTCGCTACTGCCCGGCACTGTTCGGCCAGGTTTAATTGCCGGGTCAAGGCGTTATCCGCAACAGCAATCTTCAGACAGTCAAG
>JAIPEJ010000123.1 GCA_021737225.1 Desulfobacteraceae bacterium | reverse complement strand
AGTACGGCGGCATTACCACCCTGGGCGCCAACACGGTGCTCATGGCACTGCCGGCGGTAATCTGTTATTATGCTTTTCACCCCCTGATCCACAAAAGACCGGCTGTTGCCCTGCCCGCCGCATTTGCCTGCGGCATGCTCGCGGTGATGTTAAGCGGGCTGCTTCTGGGCGGATTTCTGGTGTTTACCGGCCAGCACTTCCTGGAAGTCTCCGCGATGGTGATTGTTGCGCATATTCCGGTTATGATCATCGAGGGCATCATCACCATGTTCTGCATCGGGTTTCTCAAAAAGGTCCAACCCGCACTGCTTCGATAAAATCATGATAAATCCGACTTTCACCTAAGTTGCTTTTAAAAATCTGAAACGCTCAATTTAGGTTTCACAAAAGGATCCTGAAAATGACTGATTTTCGAAAACGGTATTTGCAGGCCATTGTTTTTCCGGCAGTGGCGCTGGTGCTGATGATGATTTTTATCAGCCCGGCCATGGCCCACCGGGTCACGGTTTTTGCCTGGATCGAGGACCAGACCGTGCACACGGTAAGCAAGTTTCCCGGGGGAAACAAGATTTCCGGCGGCACGATCAAGGTATACGATGATGCGGGCAACCTGCTGGTTGAAGGCAAAACCGATGAGCAGGGCGATTTTTCATTTCCCATACCCGAAAAGTCGGCGTTGAAGATTGTCATGTCCGCCGGCCCGGGTCATCAGGGAGATTGGCGGCTTGCTGAAAAAGAAGTTCGGGCCGCGCTTGCCGGCAAGCAAGTATCTGATACCGTGGATACCGACGGGCAGAAAGCAGATTCGGCCGAACAACACGCCATGCCGGAAAAAACAGAGACTCCCGCGGCACAGGGTTCTTCCGAAATCAACCGGAAAAAGGATTCCGCGGTGAACAAGACCGTGGATAAGGCGGTAAAAGACGCCGTGGCCGAGGCGCTGGACAGGAAACTCGATGAAAAACTGGACCAGAAGCTCGCGCCGGTGATGCGGATGCTTTCGGACCTGAAAGATCCCGGGCCGAGTGTCAGCGAGATTTTCGGCGGCATCGGCTATATTCTGGGCCTGTTTGGCGTGGCTGCATACATCTATTCCCGCAGGCGATAGGCATGCTTGACGAACCCTTTGCCAGCGGAAATTCCGTGATTCACAGGCTCGATCCCCGGTTCCGGGTCATGGCCGCAATTGTTTATTCCTTTGTGGTGGCCATTGTTTACCGGTTTCCGGCCCTTGGTCTGGCGCTGGGGGCCTCCCTGACCATGATCGGCCTGGCAGGCCTGGCTCCCGGGCGCGTGTTTTACCGGCTGCTGCTGGTAAACGGTTTCGTGGCGCTGTTCTGGGTGATTCTGCCGTTGACCGCCGGCGGAGAGATCGTCTATCAACTCGGACCGCTGGATATCCAAAAACGGGGAATTGTCCTGGCCGCCCAGATCACGCTGAAATCCAATGCCATTTTAATGGCCCTGATCGCCCTTACGGCCACCATGTCATTTGCCACCCTCGGCCATGCCATGAATCAGTTGAAATTTCCGGAAAAACTGGTTTATTTATTGTTATTGACCTATCGCTATATTTTTGTCATCGAACAGGAATACAAGAAAATCCTGCGCGCGATCAAAATCCGGGGGTTTTCCCCGGGCACCTCGCTGCACTGCTACAAGACCTATGCCTACGTGATCGGCATGCTGTTTGTGCGGGCTTCGGCCCGGGCCGAGCGGGTTTACCAGGCCATGCGGTGCCGGGGGTTTGCCGGGAAATTCTACAGTCTTGCAGAATTTGATTCAAGCCGCAGAAACTATGTATTTACCGCGCTGATGACCCTTACCGCCGCGGGAATCCTGTATCTGGAATATTTGCCCAAATGAATAACCGCGATCCGGAAAATTCCCCTGTTATCCGCCTGTCGGATATATGCTTTTCATACCCGGGCGGCCCGGAGGTGTTGGACCATCTTCATTTAAACGTCTACCCGGGCGAGCGCATCGGTATCCTTGCCCCCAACGGCAGCGGGAAAACCACGCTTTTTCATATCATCATGGGACTTCTTTTCCCGCAGGCCGGAACCATTGAAATTTTCGGAGAACCCGTGCGCACGGAAAAGGATTTCCGGGACGTAAGAAAAAATATCGGCCTGTTGTTCCAGGATGCAGACGACCAGCTCTTTTCCCCCACGGTGCTCGAGGACGTGGCATTCGGCCCCTTAAACATGGGAAAAGCCAAGCAGGAGGCGCTTGCCATATCCAGGCAGACGCTATCCTTTCTCGGTCTTTCCGGATTTGAAGACCGCATCACATTTAAACTCTCGGGCGGGGAAAAAAAACTGGTCTCCCTGGCCACGGTGCTGGCCATGTCCCCCCGGGTGCTTCTGCTGGATGAACCCCTTACCGGGCTGGACCAGGATACCCAGGGAAAACTGGTTTCCATCCTTTCGGAAATTGATTTGACCTATATGATGATTTCCCATGATATCGACTTTCTGGAGGCGACCGCCGAAAAAATTTACACTATGAAAGACGGTAAAATTATGGTAGATGAAGGACTATATATCCATCGACACAAGCATGCCCATATGCTCGGCAACATGCCCCACCGGCACGAATAAATCCCCTGCGTGTGAATCATACGCTGATCCCCGGGGACAGATCTGAAAACGCTATCCTTTCACCGGGTTTCGGCGGCGGTGCAGTACGCATATGGAGCTGATAAGACCATTGACAATTTCATATTGATAATTTGTTAACAACCCGGCAGTTTTAAACAGGTTTTGCAGGACGCCACAAAATCATTGAGTTGTGAATAAGATTTTCACATACATATCAAAATTCCGATCTATATGTTTTTTGTTTTAAATCAAGTATGTTATACAGTTGCTCCATTTATTGACAATCCTTATTCATTATTATTTATTCCTTTCAGAATATATAAATAAGGGAAAAGAAAAATGCGCATGACCATTCAGAAAAGCGATGTCGCCAACGTATTGTCCCAGATCCAGGGCCTGACTGGCAGAAAAACCAGCCTGGCCATAACGGAAAACGTCTTGATTCAAACCGGCGATGACGGCATTCAACTGACCGCAACAGACCTGGAAACCGGGTTTGAAGGTTTTTTTCCGGCCGAAGTCGAGGCCCCCGGGGCCATGGCCGTGAATGCGCGCAAGTTTTATGAAATCGTCCGCAATTTTCCCACAGAGACCGTCCGGATTGCGGAACTGGAAAACAATTGGATTGAGATCTCCTGTGAAAATGTGGAGTATCATATTGTCGGAATGGATCCGGATGAATTTCCCGACACCCCGAAAATCGACGAGGTGGATTTCATCCTGGTGGAATCCCAGGATTTTAAGAAAATGATTGAAAAAACCGCGGCAATCGGGGTGGCCGGCGAGGAAAAACGGGCCCACATGATCGGGGTCAACGTGGAGCGGATTGAAAACGACGAGGAAAAACTGCTCCGGATGGTTGCCACGGATATCAAGCGACTGGCCAAGGTGGATTACCGGTTTGACCCGGAGGCCGGGTTTGTCCCGGGAGAAAGCGTCATTGTCCCCAAGAAGGGATTAAACGAGGTCAACAAGTTTCTCCCCGCAGAAGGCCGGGTTCAGCTCGGGATCAAGGACAATTATTTTATCGTGAAAAAGGACAACGAAACTGTTAGTGTCAAACTTTTAAACGGGGCGTTTCCGGCCTACAATGAACTGCTGGTGCCGGATTCCGAGTTTGATATCGTATTTGATCGCAATTTGCTGCTGATGATGTTAAAACGAATGTCGATTCTCACATCAGATGAATACCGGGGCGTGATCTTTCACTTGGAAAACAACGAATTGACCATGCGCACGGTCAATGCCGCACTGGGCGAATCAAAGGAAACCATGCGGATTGAATACGACCGGGAACCCCAGGAAATCGCATTTAATCCGAAATATTTCATTGATGCGCTGAATTTTATCAATACCGACAAGGTGCTGCTCAATGTCAAGAACGAGGACAATCCCTGCATTGTCCGGGCAGAAGGCGATCTGAACTACTTAAACATTATTATGCCGATGAAAATATGATGGAAACCAATAATTATACCTACGACCAGGCAAGTATCAATGTGCTGAAGGGACTGGAGGCGGTCCGCATGCGCCCCTCCATGTATATCGGAAACGTGGATTTTGACGGGCTTCATCACCTGATCTACGAAATCGTGGACAACAGTATCGATGAGGCCATGGCCGGTGAATGCGACACCATCTGGGTGACCATTCACACGGACAAGAGCGTGACCGTGGAGGACAACGGCCGGGGAATTCCCGTGGGAATGCATCATACGGAAAATATTCCCGCCCTGGAGGTAGTGCTCACCAAGCTGCACGCCGGGGGCAAGTTTGATCACAATTCCTACAAGGTCTCCGGCGGCCTGCACGGCGTGGGCGTTTCCGTGGTAAACGCGCTGGCCTCCCTGCTGGAAGTGTGGGTGTACAAGGACGGCAAAATTTATTACCAGACCTATGCCGCCGGGGATAAAACCAGCGAATTGGAGGTCGTCGGGGAAACCGAAAAACAGGGTACCCGGATCCGGTTCAAGCCGGATACATCGATCATGACCACGGATGAATTCGATTATGATACGTTAAACCGGCGTCTTCGCGAACTGGCTTTTTTAAACAAGGGTATCCGGATCGTTCTCGAAGACGAGCGCACCGACCAGAAAGAAGCGTTCTGTTACGAGGGCGGCCTGGCCGAATTCGTGGAATACCTGAACCGGCACAACAACAGGATTCATGAACCCATCATCATCGAGGGTGCGAAAAACGACATCGAGGTGGAAATCGCGATACAGTATAATGACACGTATAACGAAAAACTGTTTTCCTTTGCCAACAACATCAACACGGCTGAAGGGGGATTTCACCTGATCGGGTTCAAAACCGGCCTGACACGCACGTTAAACCAGTATGCCGCCACCTCGGATGCGATGAAAAAGATGAAATCCCGGATCACCGGGGATGACGTGCGAGAGGGATTGACCGCCATTGTCAGTATCCGGATCATGTCGCCGCAGTTCGAGGGCCAGACCAAGACCAAGCTCGGCAACAGCGAGGTCAAGGGGATTGTCGAATCCCTGATCAACGAGAAATTAAGCGTGTTTCTCGAGGAAAATCCCCAGGTGGCCAAAAAGGTGATCGGCAAGGCGGTTGATGCGGCCCGGGCCCGGGATGCGGCCAAGCGGGCGCGGGATCTGGCCAGAAGCAAGGGATCCCTGGTGGATTCCTCCCTGCCGGGCAAACTGGCGGACTGCCAGGAGACCAATCCGGAAAAGCGGGAGCTTTTCATCGTGGAGGGCGATTCGGCCGGCGGTTCGGCCAAGCAGGGCCGGGACCGGCGGACCCAGGCGATTCTGCCGCTTAAGGGCAAGATTTTAAACGTGGAAAAGGCCCGGTTTGACAAGCTGCTTAGAAGCGATGAGATCAAGAACCTGATCACCGCACTGGGCACGGGTATCGGCAGCGAAGAATACGATATTTCCAAAATCAAGTACCACAAGATCATTATCATGACAGACGCGGACGTGGACGGATCCCACATCCGCACCCTGCTGCTGACGTTTTTTTATCGCCAGATGCCGGAAATCCTCGAAAACGGATATCTCTACATCGCCCAGCCGCCGCTGTTTAAACTGGTCAGGGGCAAAAGCGAGACCTATCTCAAGGATGAAAAGGAATACACGGAAAGCATTCTTAAGCGCGCCTGTGATGAAAAATACATCAAGGCCCGCAGCGCCGGCGACGACCAGGAGGCGGTCTTAACCGGCCACCAGTTCTACCTGTTTGTCACGGACCTGGCAGAGTATCTTTCTGTGCTGGGCCGGCTTTCCCGCCACGGGATTTACCCGGAATTAATCGAGTTGATGATAAAGGCGGGCGTGGAGGAAAAGGGTTTCTTGCAGGATCTGGAAAAAATCGGGCAATTGCGTATCGCCCTGGCGGAACAGGGATTTACCTCCAGCGAGCCCCAGTTTAACGAGGAGCGAAACGTATACGAACTCATGGTTTATCCGAAGCAGGCAGATGAGCTCGAGGAGATGTTCAAGGATCTTTCCGAGAAGAAACAGATCACTGTGAAAATCGGCCGCGGCCTGGTGCATTCCAGGAATTACCAGAAAGCCCTGGTGCTGTATAAAAATATCGCGGCCTATGATGCCGGGCAGTTCGAGGTCTACACGGTGGGCAAGCAGGAGGATACGCCCGTGGTGGTGGAAAGCAAGGAATCGCTGATTCACCACTTAATGGAGGAAGGCAAAAAAGGGCTTTCCATCCAGCGCTACAAGGGTCTTGGCGAAATGAATCCCGATCAGCTCTGGGCCACCACCATGAGCCCGGAAAGCCGGACCCTGCTCCAGGTGCGGGTGGAAAACATCGTGGATACAGACGATATATTCACCATTCTCATGGGCGATGAAGTTGAACCCCGGCGCAATTTTATCCAGACCAACGCCCTGGAAGTGAGCATGCTCGACATATAAAAGCCTGGTTGAAAACCGTCTTTTTCGTCAATATCTGCGTCCGGCTCAAATTTTAATCCTCGAAATACGATAAGTATTCCTCCGGTTAAAATTTTCGCCGTCCTTGATCTTAACGAAAAATCCCGGATTTCAACCAGGCTTTTCCAGGCGATAATAAAAAGCGCTGTTTGCTTGCGTGATCAGAAGCGCCTAGTGTTTCGCTTTTTGCCGGCGCCGCGGCGGCCCTTTTTTCCGCCCGGGTCTGCCGGGTTGACCTTCATGCTCCGGCCGTCCACGGGCTTGCCGTTTAATGCCTTGATTGCCTGGTCGGCTTCCGAATTGCTGGGCATCTCCACGAACCCGAATCCCTTGGATCGCCCGGTATACCGGTCTGCAATGATCTTGGTGCTCTCCACCTCGCCGAATTCGGTAAAAATATCCCTTAGACCGTCCTCAGATACGTTATAAGACAGATTCCCCACATAAATATTCATAGTCATTCCTTTCAATCAGTGATGCGTGTGCGGTTGACGGCGGGTCGTGCATCCGTTTTTCAATCAATCGCACAATTATTATTGATGAACTCGTAAAAAGTCTGATTTTAGATGGTGCCGTAAAAAGTTCAAGATCAAGGCTTGCGCAATTTCGAAGAATGCAGCGTACTTAGCCGTACGTGAAATTCTGAGAAATTGCGCGTAACGCAGATATTGGACTTTTTACGGTACCATCATTATTGAGAACCGACGCCCGGGACTTAAACCGAAAAGCGGGTTGATGGGATGTATGATCGATTCAATTGCGTACGCTGTGATTTTATTTATAACCGATATTTTATCCGGATGCAACGGGTATTACATCAGAGACAGCAGTGAGTGCCACCGGTCGCTTTCGGTTTGCGCGGGCAGCCCTTTTTCGGCGAGAATGCCGGCTATTTTCTCATCATTGAAGCGGAGAAACGGGTCCACTTTTTTTTCGTCTGCCAGGGTGGCGCAAACGTGGCCGGGATCGTAGTTTTCCTGGTAGCGGTCAATATGGGGATTGTCCGGCTCCAGGTCCCGGACAAAGGCAACGTATTCCGCCACG
The DNA here is from genome assembly GCA_021737225.1 of Desulfobacteraceae bacterium. GTDB lineage: Bacteria > Desulfobacterota > Desulfobacteria > Desulfobacterales > Desulfosalsimonadaceae > Desulfosalsimonas. The sequence goes on along the minus strand of JAIPEJ010000123.1, from coordinate 664 downwards.
TAATCGTGGCCGGCATACACGATGGTTTCATCGGGAAGTACAAGCAACCCTTTTATGGCGGAAAGAAACGCCTCCGGGTCGCCGGTGAAACATTTTCCCACCTTGCCGTTAAACAGGGTGTCTCCGGAGACCAGAAACTGCGGATGATAAAAACAAACCGAGTCCCGGGTATGTCCGGGCGTGTGAAATACCTCGACGGTTTGTCCGTCCAGCTCGATCTTTTTCATTTCCAGCAGCGCATTGAAATCCAGATACTGCGCCCGGCTGTTTGCCAGCAGCTCTTGGTTGCCCACGGTATGATCCATATGGGTGTGGGTGTTGGTCACGTATTGGAGAAAAAGGCCGCGGCCGCTTAGAAATTCGAGCATTTCGGCCGCAGCGCCGCCGTCTACAGCCATGGCGGCATGTTCCCCGTATAAAAGGTATCCCAGGTTATCCGCACCATATCGAAACTGCCGGATATTCAAGATTCCTCCTCGCTGTGGTTGAGTATTTTTGCAATGGTTTCACCCAATGATTGCATGGTGTATGGTTTTCGCAGGAATTCAACTGCGCCCAGCTCCTGGATCTTCCGAAGCCGGGGTGTTTCTGAATATCCGCTGACCACAATGGCCTTTTGATCCGGCTGGATTTCCAGGATCCGCTCGTAGGTTTCCAGCCCGTC
>JAIPEJ010000122.1 GCA_021737225.1 Desulfobacteraceae bacterium | reverse complement strand
TGTATGGTTTTCGCAGGAATTCAACTGCGCCCAGCTCCTGGATCTTCCGAAGCCGGGGTGTTTCTGAATATCCGCTGACCACAATGGCCTTTTGATCCGGCTGGATTTCCAGGATCCGCTCGTAGGTTTCCAGCCCGTCAATACCGGGATCCATGATCATATCCAGGATGAGCAGATCCACCTGTTTTTCCTGAATATAGGAGACCGCCGCCTCTCCGCCGGGCACCGCGTGGCCACCCGGTAGCCCTTGTTTTCCAGTTGGTTGGACATGAACTTGAGCATTACCGGATGGTTGTCCACCACCATGATCTGTTTCATATTGCGTTTCCAGCCTTTATGGTTTACGGTTTCAAAGCAGCCGGGCCAATTCGTTTACTTCGTATGACACCTGCCGGGAAATGGCATCAATTTTTATGGAATCCCGCGTTTTTGCAGCATTCTCAATGGATTCCGCCTGCCCGGCAATTCCGTTGAAGCCCAGATTCACGGCCGCACCCTTCAGGGAGTGGGCCAGCCGGGATGCGCGTGTGAAATCCTGCCGGCTTGAAGCTTCCCGGAGCTCGGCCAACTCCTTTTGCGAGTTGTCGATAAACAGCGAAAGCAGCTCCCGAAAGAGCTCCGGGTCCATGTCCAGGGCCCGGGCAAGCTGATGAATATCCATGTTTTTCCTAAAAGTCAATATTGCCGGGTGTGCGGGCAAACGGCAGCACGTCCCGGATGTTGGAGATGCCGGTGACCAGCATGACCATGCGTTCGAAACCCAGACCGTAGCCGCTGTGGGGCACGCTTCCGTATCTACGCGAGTCCAGATACCACCAGTATTCGGACGTGTCCAGGCCTGTTTCGGCCATGCGGGCCTCGAGCATATCCAGGCGATCTTCGCGCTGACTGCCGCCGATGATCTCCCCGATTCCCGGGACGATCACGTCCATGGCAGCCACGGTCTGGCCGTCGTCGTTAACCCGCATGTAAAACGGTTTAATACCGCGGGGGTAGTCGTAGACCATCACCGGGCCGCCGAAATATTGCTCAGCCAGAAACCGCTCGTGATCGGTCTGCAGGTCATAACCGAATGCAATTTCGTGTTCAAAGCGGTTTTTGGATTGCTTCAGCAGGTCTACTGCCTCGGCATAGGAGATACGGGCAAACGGCCTGGAAACAATGGTTTCCAGAATGCCGGGAAGGCTTTTGTCAACAAAACGGAAAAACAGATCCAGGTCTTCTGCGCAGTTCTCCAGTGCATGCGAAACCAGGTGCTTTACCAGGGCCTCGGCATTATCCATGTTCCCGGAAAGCTCGCAAAAGGCCATTTCCGGCTCCACCATCCAGAATTCCGCTGCGTGTCGGCGGGTATTGGAGTTTTCCGCGCGGAAGGTCGGGCCGAAAGTGTACACATCCCCCAGGGCCAGGGCAAAAAGCTCGGCCTCGAGCTGCCCGGACACCGTGAGGGAGGCTTTCTTACCGAAGAAATCTTGCCGGTCTGCCGAAACGTCATCGAGTTTGCGGAAATCCCCGGGGGGCAGGGAGGTCACCCGGAACAGCTCGCCAGCGCCCTCGCAGTCCGATCCAGTGATAATGGGCGTGTGAACATAGATAAAACCCTGGTCTCGGAAAAACCGGTGCACCGCATATGCCAGTTCGGATCGAATGCGGAAGGCTGCGCCGTACTTGTTGGTCCGGGGCCGCAAATGGGCGATGCTCCGCAGAAATTCGTCCGAGTGGCGCTTTTTCTGCAATGGATAGGTTTCGGGGGCAATCTGGTAGACCGTGATCTGTTCGGCCAGGATTTCCCATTTTTGTCCCTTGCCCGGAGAATGGCGGAGCGCTCCCGTTACCGCCACCGCGGATCCGGTGGTCAGCTCCGCGACCCCGTCGCAGCCGGGCTCGGCGTGATCCGCGATTACCTGCATGTTTGCCAGACAGGAGCCGTCATTTATTTCCAGAAAGGAAAAGGTTTTGGAATCCCGGCGCGTGCGCACCCATCCCTTAATGCAAACCCGCTGGCTCGTTTCCGGGGACTGCAGCAGCCTCCTGATTTTGCTTCGCTTGATCGTCATCTCGGGGCATCCCGCGTGTAGCGTTTGTTTTACCGTATGTTTCGGGCGGCGTTTTTAAATTTACTTGACAATATAGCGCCTTTTGCATATAGTCAACATCTTTAAATCACGTAATTCATTAAAATTTAACATAAAAACAGACTTTTCTCCATGTCGAAAAAAAACCGCGACGACATAATTTCCGCCCGCAGGCAGCGATGGATCGAAAAATGGCTCGATGCCCTGATGCAGACCTATCCGGACGAATCCGCCCGTTTTTTTAAAGACACCACGGATCCGTTTGCAAATCCGGTGGGCGCGACCATGAAAAAAGGGATCACCGATCTTTTTGATGTGGTTGCCGCAGAAACATATGATCCTGAAGCCGCGCATGCGGCCCTTGAGCCGATGATCCGGGTGCGTGCGATACAGGAATTCGCGCCTTCGCAGGCCGTCGGCTTTGTCACGGAAATCAAGTCGATTATCCGCCGGGATGCGGGCGGGTCCAAAGAGGGGCACCCGCAGGCCGAAAAGCTTCAGCAGATAGGCGATTACGCGGATCGGGCCCTGCTTGCCGCCTTTGACATTTACATGAACTGCAAGAAGAAGGTATATGAGCTTCGGGCCAGGCAGGCCCGCGACAGCGTGAGCCAGTTGCTGATCAAAAAGGAGCTGATCAGTGAGCTGCCGGATGTGGATCCGGCACTTTAGGAACAAATAAACAAGTTTAACCGGCAGACCGGCACGATGGAGAAGGCCGCAGCAAGGCTCATGCCGAAGCCGGGCAAAGCGAGGTGGTGGTCAATGAACGTAGCGTATTTGTATTCCCTCATTGCAGTCGTGGTTCTCGGATTGATCGCGTATGCGGGTGTGGAAGCGGCGGGACTCGACGTGTTTTTCGGTGTAATCATCCCTTATCTCGCCCTGATCGTCTTTCTCATCGGGTTTGCCAACAAAATCCTGGACTGGACGAAATCGGCGGTTCCGTTCAAGATTCCCACAACCGGCGGCCAGCAGAAAAGCCTTTCCTGGATTCGCCAGAACAAGTTTGACAGCCCGTATACCACCGGCCAGGTGGTGGTCCGGATGATCCTGGAAATCCTGCTGTTCCGCTCCCTGTTTCGAAACAGCCGGGTGGGATTTGGCAAGGGCCAGCACATTGCATACAAGTGGGTGGTCTGGCTGTGGCTTTTTGCGATCCTGTTTCACTACTCCTTTTTTGTGGTGGTTTTGCGGCATCTGCGATTTTTTGCCGAACCCGTCCCGTTTTTCGTCAACTTTCTCGAAAAAATCGACGGTATGCTCCAGATCCTGCTGCCCAACCTGTTTCTCTCCGGCGTGCTGCTTTTGGGCGGTGCCCTGCTGCTGCTTTTGCGCCGGGTTCTGCTGCCCAAGATGGCCTATATATCCAGGCCGGCGGATTATTTTCCCCTGTTTTTGATCATCGGCATTGCGGTCACCGGACTGATGATGCGATATCTGGACAAGGTGGACGTGGTCCGGGTCAAGGAGCTGACCATGGGCCTGGCCACGCTTCAGCCGGGCATCCCGGAGGGCGGCATCAGCGGGCTGTTTTACGTGCACCTGTTTTTTGTCTCCATTCTGGTGGCATATATCCCGTTTTCCAAACTCATGCACATGGGCGGGGTGTTTTTGAGCCCGACCCGGAATCAGGCCAACAACACCCGTGCCAAGCGGCACGTCAATCCCTGGAATTACCCGGTCAAAACCCATACGTATGAAGAGTACGAAGACGAATTCAGAGATAAAATGAAAGAGGCTGGCCTTCCAGTTGAAAAGGAGTAGCTATGGCAGAGACGCCGAAACCAGAAGATCTGTATCAAAATATTGACCATACCATGCCCGATGAGGCGTGGGAGGAGATCCCGCCCGATCTTTCAAAGGGCAAGTTCTGCTATCCGACCAAGCCCAAGAACCTGGATTATCTCGACATGCCCACTCCCACCAAGGAGGAGTGGTCCCCGGCCGACGAGGAATGGCCGATTCCGGACAACTGGCAGGAGATCATCCACGAGGGGTTCAAGGACCGGCTGGAAAAGTACCGCTCCCTGAAAATCTTCATGGATGTCTGTGTGCGGTGCGGTGCGTGTGCGGACAAGTGTCACTTCTTTATCGGCACCGGCGATCCCAAGAACATGCCGGTACTGCGCGCCGAACTGCTGCGCTCGGTCTACCGGAATGATTTTACCACCGCCGGAAGGATTCTCAAAAAGCTCTCCGGGGGCCGGCCTCTGACAAAGCAGGTGCTCAAGGAATGGTTTTCCTACTTTTACCAGTGCACCGAATGCCGGAGATGCTCGCTTTACTGCCCCTACGGCATTGATACCGCGGAAATCACCATGATGGGCCGGGAACTGCTCTCCCTGCTGGGACTCAACATCAACTGGATCCTGGAGCCGGCGGCCAACTGCTTCCGCACCGGCAACCACCTGGGCATCCAGCCGCACGCCTTCAGGGAAATGATCGACTTCTTCTGCGACGATATCGAAGAGATCACCGGGGTGCGCATTGAGCCCACGTTTAACCGCAAAGGCGCCGAAATCCTGTTTATCACGCCTTCGGGCGACGTGTTCGCAGATCCCGGAACCTATACGATGATGGGGTATCTGCTGCTTTTCGAACACCTGGGGCTTGATTACACCCTGAGTACCTATGCCTCGGAAGGCGGCAACTTTGGCTTGTTCACCTCCTCGGAAATGATGAAACGGCTCAATTCCAAGATGTTTGCCGAAGCCGAGCGCCTGGGCGTGAAATGGATTCTCGGCGGCGAATGCGGTCACATGTGGCGGGTGATTCACCAGTACATGGATACCATGAACGGGCCGCCCAATTTCGGCGAGACCCCCAAGTCCCCGATTACCGGTACGGTTTTCGAAAATGCGGCATCCACCAGAATGGTCCACATTACCGAATTCACCGCGGATCTGCTGCGCCACAACAAGCTCAAGCTCGACCCTTCCAGAAACGACAACAAGGTGGTCACCTTTCATGACTCGTGCAACCCGTCGCGCGCCATGGGTCTTCTCGATGAGCCGCGATATGTCCTGAACAGCGTGTGCAACAACTTTTACGATATGCCGGAAAACACGATCCGGGAGCAGACCTTCTGCTGCGGCTCCGGATCGGGGCTAAACACCGAGGAAATCATGGAACTGCGCATGCTGGGCGGATTGCCGCGGGCCAATGCGGTCAAGTACGTGCATGAGAAATTCGGTGTCAATATGCTTTCCTGCATCTGCGCAATTGATCGTGCCGCTCTGCCGCCGTTGATGGATTACTGGGTCCCCGGCGTCGACGTGACCGGAGTGCATGAGCTGGTGGGCAACGCGCTGGTCATGGACGGCGAGATTGAGCGGACCATGGACCTGCGCTTCGAACCACTCAATGAAGAAACGGAGGAAGACGCCGATGAATGATAAGAACAAGATCATCGCGGGTTTGGTCATATTTTTCCTTGCGGTGCTGTTTCCGTTCTGGTTTAACCTGATTTTCGGCGCTGCCGACGCCTCCACCGCACCGGAGACGGAATTGACCGACAAGGCCAAAAAGGCTGAAACCTGTATCGCTGAAACCGAGGACATGAGAACCGAACATATGCAGATTCTGGACCAGTGGCGGGATACGGTGGTCAGAGACGGTCAGCGCACCTATGTGGCCGAAGACGGAAAGGAGTATGAGCCGAGCCTGTCCAACACCTGCATGGACTGCCATTCCAACAAGGAAAAGTTCTGTGACCGCTGCCACAATTACGCCTCGGTAGACCCCTACTGCTGGGATTGTCATACATACCCGGAGGAGACAGAGTAATGGAGAACAGCAGAAGACGCTTCCTAAAAAACGCCGGTTTTTCCGTACTGGGAGTGGGCGCCGGTTCGATGCTCATCGGTCTGTCCGCGCACACGGCAAAGGCGGCCGGTCCGGATGGCGGGCAGCGCCCGCAATTTTCCATGGGCGACAAGGCAATGGAGGCCGAGCGCTGGGGGATGGTCGTGGATACCCGCAAGCTCAATGACAGCCTTTGCAGGAAGATGCAGGAGGCCTGCCACAGCATTCACAACGTGCCCGAGCCCGTGGGTGAGTCCGCCCGGAGAGACCAGATAATCAAGTGGATCTGGCCCACGGAATTTAAGCACGCCTTTCCAGGCCAGGAAGTGGAATTCCTGGCAGAGGATGTGGCGCACCGGCCCATTGTCGTGCTGTGCAATCACTGTGACAACCCGCCATGCGTGCAGGCCTGCCCGACCAAGGCAACGTTCAAGCGCGAAAGAGACGGCATCGTGATGATGGATTTTCACCGGTGCATCGGGTGCCGTTTCTGCATGGCGGCCTGCCCGTTCGGCTCGCGCAGCTTCAATTTCCGGGATCCCCGGCCGGACATCGAAGACGAGAACCCGGATTTTCCCACCCGGATGCGCGGCGTGGTGGAGAAGTGCAACTTCTGCGCCGAGCGCCTGGCCGTGGGCAAGAAACCGGCCTGCGTGGAGGCCTCTGACGGCGCGCTGACCTTCGGGGATCTCAATGATCCGGATTCCGATGTTCGCAAGCTGCTGGCAGAACAATACGCTATTCGGCGGAAACCGAACCTGGGGACCTTCCCCTCCGTGTTCTATATCGTATGATCGTATGAGGGAGCTATGCTAGAAAAAGCGCTAAGAGGAAGCAAGAAATACTGGACGTGGCTGCTGGCCCTGGCGGTTTTGATCGCCATCGGATTTTTCTTTTATCTGCGCCAGCTGTATACCGGACTGGGGATCACGGGCATGAGCCGGGATGTCACCTGGGGGTTCTACATTGCCCAGTTCACCTTCCTGGTCGGGGTGGCCGCCTCGGCGGTGATGCTGGTGCTGCCCTACTACCTGCACGATTACAAGACTTTCGGGAAGATCACGGTGATCGGCGAATTTCTGGCCGTGTCCTCGGTGCTCATGTGCATGCTGTTTATCATCGTCGACCTTGGTCAGCCCATGCGGCTGCTCAACGTGATTTTCTACCCCACGCCCAATTCCATGCTGTTCTGGGACATGATCGTGTTAAACGGCTACCTGTTTTTAAATATTGTGATCGGCTGGAACGTGCTGGATGCGGAGCGAAACGGCGTGGCCCCGGAAAAATGGATCAAGCCCCTGATTTATATTTCCATTCCCTGGGCGGTCAGTATTCACACGGTAACGGCATTTCTCTACTGCGGTCTTCCCGGCAGGGGTTTCTGGCTGACAGCCATTTTGGCACCGCGCTTTCTGGCTTCGGCCTTTGCCGCGGGCCCCGCGTTTCTGATCCTGCTTGCATTTATCATCCGCAAGTTCACCAGTTTTGACGCAGGCACCAAGGCCATCCAGGCCCTGGCCAAGATCGTGACCTACGCGGTCATCGCCAACCTGTTTTTCTTTCTCTGCGAGGTCTTCGTGGCCGCATACAGCCAGATCCCCGAGCATACGGCACATCTGGAATACCTGTTTTTCGGGCTCCACGGCCACGGCGCGCTGGTGCCCTGGATGTGGACATCCATCGCCCTGGTGGTGGCTGCCATTATCCTGCTGGTCATCCCGCAGGCCCGGCAGAATGAAACCACGCTGGGCTTTGCCTGCGTGTTCGTTTTTGTCGGCATATGGATTGACAAGGGGCTTGGCATGATCTCCGGCGGATTTGTCCCCAACCCCCTGCACGAGATTACCGAGTACGTGCCCACCGTGCCGGAGATACTGATCACCATCGGCGTGTATGCCGTGGGCTTTCTGGTGCTGACCGTGCTCTACAAGGTGGTCACCGGCGTCAAGGAGGAACTGGCCGGATAGCAGCGGCTCTGAAACGCCCGGACAATATCACGGGGTTCATTCATCGGGCCGATGAATGAACCCCTTTTGCGTCAGCAATTCCCGGTGAATTTTTCAAGCCGCGGGTATCGGCATATATGAAGTTTCTTTTCTGATTTTTCTCGCAGTTTGATCGAAATCGAAATCGGAGTCGATTTCGATACCGATTTCGATCCCGATAAGACTAAACCAGCATAACAACAACCTGATAATTATTCACCGGAAATAGTTGCGCGTGTTTTTTATTGACAAAACGGCAAATCCGAATATAATTGTTAAATTTCTTAAATACCTGTTTGGGGAGGTTTGACCATGTATGCAGTTGTTGCCACAGGCGGCAAGCAATATAGGGTGGCTGAAGGCGATCTTTTGCGGATCGAGAAAATACCCGGCGATGTCGGGGAGACGGTCACC
>JAIPEJ010000121.1 GCA_021737225.1 Desulfobacteraceae bacterium | reverse complement strand
TGGATCACTTAAGCCAGGAGGACGTAAAGGCCCTGGAACGGATGAACGAGGCGATTGTCAAAAAGATGCTCCACGATCCCATGCGTTTTCTGAAAAACCCCGGCTCCCACAGGGACAAGTCCCTGTATATCGATTTGACCCGCAAAATCTTCAACCTGGAAGAAGATTAGGCGTTTGCGGCAAACCCGGAATCCAATTTTTCCTCTTTACTTTTGAAAAACGATTGTGATAAAAGGCAAAGTTCCCATAAAGTGTGAAACCGTTTGCTTTACAAATATGAACAGCAAGTTTCGGATGAAAACGCGACTGTAAGGAAGCGACCCATGGAAGAAAAAGACATCGAATACTTTAGAGAGCTTCTGAACAAACGCCTGGAGGATCTGCTCAATCAGGCCGAAGACACGGTTTCTGACATGCATGATTCCAAGGGCAATTTTCCGGACCCCACGGATCGGGCCGCTTATGAAGCTGAACGCAACTTTGAGCTCCGCATCCGGGACCGCGAATACAAGCTCATCAAAAAAGTCAAAAAAGCGCTTGAACGCATTGAAGACGGCTCTTTCGGCATATGCGAAAAATGCGGCGAGGATATCGACACCAAGCGCCTGAACGCAAGGCCGGTGACCACGCTTTGCATTGACTGCAAAACCAAAGAGGAAGCCTTAGAGAAAGCGCTTGGATTATAAATCCGGGAAAATCGATCTTCATATTCATTCCAATGCTTCCGACGGAAGCCTTCCCCCGGTAAAAATCCTGCACCAGGCTGTTGCATCCGGACTGACCGCGATTGCCATCACGGACCATGACACGGTTGCGGGCACAGCCGCCGCACTGGAAAACGGGATCCCGGACGATCTGGCATTTCTCACCGGCGTGGAACTCAGCGCCGGCTTTCCGGCCGAATTTGCAAATCCCGGAAGTATGCATGTTCTGGGATACGGTATCGACATCCACGACCGGCAGCTTCACCGCGTGCTCGAAGAGCAGCAGAAAGCCCGCTCCGGCCGGAATCCCGCAATTATTGAAAAGTTAAACCAGTTGGGATGCCGGATATCGCTGCGGGATGTGGCCAATGAGACCGGCAAGGAAGCCATTGCCCGGCCGCATATCGCAGCCAGCCTCATGCGCAATGGATACGCGGCAAGCATTGACGAGGCTTTTGACCGGTACCTGGGCAAGGGACAGCCGGCTTATGTGGACAAGTTCCGCATTCCCGCCGAAGAAGGCATTGCAGCGATCACCGGGGCCGGCGGCATTGCCGTGCTGGCCCATCCCGGACTGCTGGCCGATGACTGCCGGGGGCGGCTCGAAGAATTGATCTCAAAGCTGACCGCCATGGGCCTGGGCGGCATCGAGGTATATTACCCGGGCCACACCGGACAGCAGACCGCCGAGTATGAACGCCTCTGCCGGAAAAAGGGGCTCCTGATGACCGGCGGAACCGACTTTCACGGCGATATCAACCCGCATATTCACATTGGTACCGGCGCTGGCGACATGTACATCCCTCACAGCCTGTATCGCAAGCTTGCCGATGCCCTGGCATAAAGCCAGAGAAGATAAAACGCGTTTTACCACTATGGAACTTCCGGATTATTCCCAGCTCGAAGAAAACATCGGCTACCGGTTTGCAGACCGGCAGATCCTTGCCACCTCCCTTCGTCACAGATCCTACGTGCATGAACACCCCGAGGGGCTGGCGGACAACGAACGCATGGAGTTCCTGGGAGATGCCGTGTTAAACCTCATTGTCAGTCACATCCTCATGGAGCGGTTTCCGAGCCTGACCGAAGGCGAGCTCTCCCGGGTGCGGGCGGGTCTGGTCAACGAGGACCGGCTGGCTGCTGCGGCCAAGAGTATCCACCTTGGAGCATATCTGATGCTGGGAAAGGGCGAACGCCGCACCTCCGGACAGCAAAAAAAATCCATCCTGGCCGATACCTTTGAGGCGCTGGTGGCGGCAGTTTATCTTGACGGCGGCTTTGCCGGGGCCTTTGACCTGATCCGGACCCAGTTTGCACCGTTTTTTGAAGCCATTAAAACCGACCAGCCGCTGTTTGACTACAAAAGCCTGCTCCAGGAACTCGTCCAGTCCCGTCACAAGGATATGCCCGCATATGAAATCACCGACCAAAGCGGGCCGGATCACGACAAGACCTTCCGCGTGACAGTGACGGTCTGCGGCTTTTCCACCAATGGGGAGGGCAAAAACAAAAAAGCCGCGGAGCAGGACGCCGCGCAAAAAGCCTATGATCGGCTGACAGCCGAAGAAGGCTAAGCCCCATGCCCGCCAGAGACCCGAAACCCTTTGTGGTGCCCGTGTTCATCCCCCACTCGGGCTGCGCTCACAGGTGCACTTTCTGCAACCAGCACACCGTGACCGGGCAAAACACGCCGATTCCGGAGACCGCGGACCTGGATGCTACGGTTCGCAAATACCTGGAATACCGACACCCCGGGCGCGGGTTCACGGAAATCTCCTTTTACGGGGGAAATTTCCTGGGCCTGGAAACCGCCCGTATCCGCAAGCTCCTCGAAGCCGCCACTGCCTGGGTGAGGGCGGGAAGAGTGCACGGCATCCGGTTTTCCACCCGGCCGGACACAATAGATGCCCGGCGTCTGGATTTGCTGGCCGCATACCCGGTCTCCACCGTGGAAATCGGTGTCCAGTCCACGGACGATGCCGTGCTTGAACGGATCAAAAGAGGGCACTCCGCGGCGGATTGCTTTCGTGCGGCGCAGATGCTGAGAAACGGCGGATTCCGCCTCGGATGCCAGATCATGACCGGGCTGCCGGGGGAAGACGAAAATTCGGCTGTTGGCAGCGCCAAGGCCGTGGCAGAAATGAAACCGGATTTTGTCCGGATTTATCCCCTGGTCGTGGTTTCCGGAAGCGTGCTTGCAGCCGAGAACCAAACCGGCAGGTTTGCCCCCCTGGACCTTGAAGCCTGCATCCGGCGCATGGCAAAACTTTACAGGATTTTTTCTGAAAAAGGCATCCCGGTAGTCCGGATGGGGCTGCAGGCCTCGGAAGAACTCAACGCCCCCGGCGCCGTCCTGGCCGGTCCCTACCACCCAGCCATGGGGCACATGGTCTTATCCCGCATCATGCTGGAACATGCCCGGCAGCGCCTGGATGCGGCGGGCGAACTGCCGGCGGCGGTCACGCTGCGGGTGCACCCGGCAAACATCAGCCGGATGCGGGGGCTGAAAAACACCAACATGGATGCACTAAAACGCCTTTACCCGGAAGTACGGCAATTTGATGTCCGCCCGGACCCGCAGTTGGCGGAAGACGAAGTCCTGGTGGCGGCCGCTGGGTTCAAGTCCGGGCCTGCCGGTCTAAAAACTGCCGGTACTCGAAAAGCTTTGCCAGGGACTTGACCGCCTGTTCCGGGGAAGGGAAAAACAGCCCCTTATACGGCCTGTCCGCGACGCTGTAAACGGTCTTGTCCTTGTCATCGCGCAGCATGTTGACCCCGAGAATGGGCTTTTCGTATTTTTCCATCAGGTTGACAATGTGCGTGATGTAGCGGTCCTCGAAAACTTCCAGGGCTTCGAGCACGGAATCCATGAAATCCCCGGGACACGTGGGATCGGCTTTGTACACGGAATCCGCCAGCCGCGACAGCATGTGCCTGCGGCCAACAATGCCCAGGTTGACAATGGCATCGCAGCCTTCCCACGCGGCCAGCATCTCGATGACCTTGATGGGAAGCTCCGGGTCGTTTTCCCCCACCAGGTCCACGGGGTTGGCCCGGCTCCAGTAAGGCGGCAGCACTTCGTTGATCTGTTCGATAAGCGCTTCCGGGAGCTCGGGCACGTTTAACCCGTAATACTCGCACAGGTCTGCGGCAACCACGCCCCATCCGCCGCCCAGGGTCATGATCGCAACCCGGCTGCCCCCGGGCAGAGGCAGGGAGGAAAAAGCCGCGGACAGGTCCAGCAGGTCCATTGGCTTGTCCACCTTGACAATGCCTGCCTGGCGGCAAACCGCGTTAAACACCTGATTGTCTGAGGCCATGGCCCCGGTGTGGCTTGAGGCGGCCTTGGTGCCGGCTGCGGTCTGTCCGCCCTTGAGCAGCACGATGGGCATCTTCCGGCTTACCCTGCGGGCGCTTTCATAAAAACGGCGACCGTTTTTCACGCTTTCCAGGTAAAGCATCACGGTTTTGGTCTGCGAATCGACCTCAAAGGCGTCCAGGTAATCCTCGATGGTGATCATCCCCTCGTTTCCCGAACCGCAGAAGGCCCGGGTGCCCACACCCTGCAACTCGGCGAAAGCCAGAAGCTGAACCCCCATATTTCCGGACTGTGACACCATTCCCACGGACCCGGGCACCGGGCGCACAGGCATGCCCGTGCAGTAAAAGTTGATGTGAGGATTGCAGATGCCCATGGTATTGGGGCCGATTAAGTGTATTCCGGCGCTGCGGGCCGCTTCCACCAGTTCGCGCTCGGCCCGGGCGCCCTGCTCGCCGGTTTCGGCAAAGCCCGAGGCGATCAGCAGCATGTAGGATATGCCCTTTTCCTTGAACTCGGGGATGAGCGCCGGTACCTTTTCCGCTGGAATGGTCACCACTGCCACGTCCACGCTGCCGGGAATATCGGCGACGCTTTTATACACGGGGCGGCCGGCGATTTCCCCGCCCCTGGGATTGACCAGGTACACCGCGCCCTCGTATCCGCCGCCGATGGTATTGGTCAGCAGGTTGTAGCCCCACTTGCCCAGTTGGGAAGACGCCCCGACAAAGGCCACGGAGCGGGGATGGAACAGCGCGCCCACTGCCTCCGGCGACACCGGCGGAAGAAATTGCTTTTCCGGCGCGGGCGCCTGCTTTACCACGAGCGCATCCACCGCAAGGACGCCGCCGTCAGGGGAGACCAGCAGCGGGTTGATATCAATTTCCGCGACATCCGGATTTTCCGCGGCAGCCCGGGAAATTCCCAGAAGCGCCTGCACCAGCATATCCCGATTGGCTGCAGCCTCGCCGCGAAAATCGCCCAGAAGCGCCCGGGAGCGGATTTCATCGAGCATTTCCGCGGCATCTCCCGGGCTCAACGGAGCCAGTCGAAAGGTGACATCCGAGAGCGCCTCGGTAAAAATCCCGCCCAGTCCGAACATCACCACCGGCCCGTATTCCGCATCGCGAAACATCCCGGCCACGAATTCGCGCCTGCCGGAAACATGCGGCTGGAGCAGAAAGCCTTCCAGGGCCTCGCCAGCCTGCCGGGATACTTTTTCTGCCGCATCCTGTACCGCGTTTTCGTCAGACAGGTGCAGGTGCACCAGCCCGCCTTCGGTTTTATGAATCAGCGTTTCGCCATGGGCCTTTAACACCACCGGGAAACCGATCTGCCGTGCGATTCGGGCGGCCTGCCCGGCAGTGGCTGCAACCTGCTCGGTTACCACCGGCACGCCGTAATCCTTTAAAAACGTCTTGGAGGCCCATTCAGACAGGGCCTGTTTCCGGCCTTCACTCGCACCGGTCTGCCGTTGGGATTCTTGCATGATTTGCTCCTCTGGATAACTATTAAAAGCCAGGCAAATTGCCGATCAGTCTCGCATCCCTTTTTGCGGCGGCCTTGCACTTTTTCAGCAAATCCGGATGTCAGCGATCCTTGGGGGGGTTGTTTTCCGGGGAAAGCACCACCAGGTTTGACCTGTCTTTTTTAAAGGAAAGACCCTCTTGTTCGGTCCCGACTTCCTCGACGGAAATGATGGTGTAAATGGAAAGGTGCAGGGACTTGACGTTTTCAAGCCGCTTTTTCATGTCTTCTTCCGCCGGATTGACCACCAGGTTGCTTGTGGAAAATACAAAATCGGATATCGCGATAAAACTCAGGCCAAGAGAGGAATCCGTGACGGTCCTGGCCTTGAGGCTTACGATGTTTCCTTCCTGCGGCTCTCTGTAAGTGATGACAAAATACGTTTCCTGTCCGCTTTTTTTTCCGTTTTGTGGCATGTTTTAATAAATACCTTTTGCTTCGATTTTGCCGTTTTTGCAAACCCCTAAAAATTTCAAACGTTTTCCGGAACTTCACAACATTACACAGCCTATCGCACGGCCCGGGTTTTGTCAAAACAGATTCGGCCGGCCCGACCTGCGAAAGTCTTTGAAACTTGTCTTTTTTTCAGCGCCTTGCAAGATTGAAAGCTTCTGGAAAACCCCCTATCTTCAACGCCGGGCCGCGTGCTTCGCTTGCGGGGGCAACCGCATGTCGCTGCACTCGGGCCGGGCTTCTCTAAGGCTCGCCCCGCGGCGGCTCGGCAAACTCGCCTGTCGGCTCAGACAAGGCCGGCCGCCAGCTCGGCTTCGCCAAGAGCTGCTCCGGCCCTCGTGCAATGCGCCATGCGGCAGCCCCGTCAACCTCCGCACGAGAAAACCCGGCCGGCTTACCACGGGCTGATTCAGGATTGTCCAATCCGGATGGTTTGTCTTCGAGTTCCGGGGGGATTTTGAAGCCATACGGGACTGGAGGTGGGGGAAACTGTCGAGGCGATTGGCCAGGGCGGGACGGCGGGGTGGTTTGCGCAGATGCATCGGGCGCGATAGCGGACGGCAGATGCGCAAACTTCCCCGCCGGCCCGTCCTGCGAAAACCCCTGAAGCTTGTCTTTTCTTTACAGAGCCTCACAATGCGGAAAGCCTCAGGTAAACACGCAGAATAGTTTGCGCCGCTCGGTTTTACCGGACGGGCGACGGATAAGCCGGTGCCGGTCACGCATCACTCATTACTCATCCCCCTTCCAGTTTCTCCACGACCCGGAGATATTCCCCGGAACGGTTCAGGTAAAACGCCAGGGGCCTGGAAAAGTTACGGCCTAGAATGCCGTCGATAAACATCTGGCTGATTTCCCGCTCCATTTTCAGAATACTCTGGGCCTTTATCAGCACGTGCCGCTCGTCTTCTGACATATCCCGCAGAAAATTGCGGAAGGCCGTGTGCGCCCGGGGCTGATAATTCCAGAAATACAGCAGATCCAGCGAATTTACGATCAGGATCTGGATCAGCTCCCGGGTCTCCTCGTCTTCGGAATGATACCAGTCCTCCGGCCGCTGGAGCAGGTCGAGCACCTCGGACTCGGGAAAAAGCATCTCCACCCGGGCGTAGACATCCAGAAACTGCCGCAGCTTCTGCCGGTAATCATTCATGCGTTCCCGGATGTTCTTGGCCCGATCCACCGAACCCTCGATAACACCGGCCACGCAATCCGAAGCCGTCTTGGAGATCACGGCCGCCCAGCTCTGCAGCAGGGCATCTACCTGGACCACGCCTGCCAGGACCATTACGCCGCCGATCATTTCATTAAAACCATAGGCAACCGGTATGGAAAGCACGCTGCGGAAAAAATTGGCAAAAGCCGCTTCCCTGGGAAGTCCCCGGAAGAGGTTGTGGCTGGTCAGGTACACCCCGTTGACCAGGGCCATGACGGCATACAGCAGTACCGGATGGGAGGCCGTGGTCACGCCCAGGCCCTGGTGCAGGGCCAGGTTCTTGACCAGGTAGTCGAGCAGGGGCACGGAAAAACCGGTAAACAGCAGCGAGTCGGTCAGCCGGTCCCAGCTTACGTAGTCGTTCCATTGCAGAAGGGGCGAGCGCCGCAGGCCCCCGCCGCCCATGACGGACTGGACAATGTTTCTCAGGCCCGTGACACCGAACCAGATAAACGCCCCGAAATAGATCAGCACCCACCAGTCACTGGTCAGGTAAAATGTCAGAAACGCCGGCACGAATCCGACCAACACCTTGAGCGTGTTTTTCAGCCCGGTCTGAAGGTAATGAAAGGAATACAGCCGGCGCCGGGCGTGCGCATCGGTTTTCCCGTCGAGTTCCAGCCCGTTTGTGGCCTCTGCCCGGAATCCGCTCAATGTCACGATATTGCCCGAATCCGCCATTTGCGTGGCATCTTCGCGGGCATACCACTCCGAACTTTTGTGCAGACCCGCCCGGCCAAAGCCCGGTATCGCCCGGAGCCCGCCCAGAAACCGGGATATACGGCTGCCGCCCGCGCGCATCCCGGAATAGACCACCCGGAAAAAGGTTTCCACGTAAAAGGGAATAACCATGTAGGCGCCGGTATCGTCGCGCAACACCTCACGCTGGGATCGGTGCGGAAGGGTATCCATGACCGCCAGTCCCATGCCCGGCAGCCGCTGGGAATAGCCCGTGGAATCGCTGCCGATACGGGGTTTCAGGGGTCTGACCCGGTACATTCCCAGCAGGGTTTCCATATCCGCCAGAATCCAGTTTAGCTTCTGGATTCTGCGCTTGCCGGCATGGTCGCCGTCCTGTCGGAGCCGTTCGATCATTTCCAGGATCATGCGCTTGAGCTGGATCACGTTGGCGCTGTTAATGCACTGCTGAAGCTGATCAAT
>JAIPEJ010000120.1 GCA_021737225.1 Desulfobacteraceae bacterium | reverse complement strand
TTTCCCCGCAGGGAAATGCTGGATCTGGTCAAGGTCGACGGCCGGGCCCGGGGCATCGTGGTGCGCAACCTGGTGACCGGCGAGCTGGAGTCCCACAGTGCCCATGCCGTGGTGCTGGCTACGGGCGGTTACGGCAACGCTTATTTTCTGTCTACCAACGCCATGTCATCAAATGTCACGGCCGCCTACCGCTGCTACAAGAAGGGGGCGTATTTCGGCAATCCTTGTTTTACCCAGATTCATCCCACATGTATTCCCGTGCATGGCACCTACCAGTCCAAGCTGACCCTGATGAGCGAAAGCCTGAGAAACGACGGGCGGGTGTGGGTTCCCAAAGAACCCGGGGACAAGCGGCCGCCCGAGCAGATCCCCGAGTCTGAGCGTGACTACTACCTGGAGCGAAAGTATCCCAGCTTCGGCAACCTGGTGCCCCGGGACGTGGCCTCGCGAAATGCCAAGGAACAGTGCGACAAGGGCAAGGGCGTGGGCGAGACCGGACTGGCGGTATACCTGGATTTTGCCGATGCCATTGCCCGCAACGGCCGGGATGCCATTGCCGACAAGTATGGCAACCTTTTTGAAATGTATGAAAAGATCACCGGCGAGGATCCATATGTCACGCCCATGCGGATTTATCCGGCAGTGCATTATACCATGGGCGGCCTGTGGGTGGATTACAACCTGATGACCACAGTTGACGGGCTGTTTGCTCTTGGCGAGGCCAATTTTTCCGATCACGGGGCCAACCGCCTGGGTGCCAGCGCCCTGATGCAGGGTCTGGCAGACGGCTATTTCATCATTCCCTATACCCTGGGCGGATACCTGGCAGGTGCTTCCCTGCCGGAGGTGGATGCATCCGCCCCGGAATTCAGGGAATCCGAGCAACGCATCCGGGAACAGGTCGACACCTTGTTGTCAATTGACGGCAGCCGGACGGTGACCGACTTCCACAAGTCCCTGGGCCGGATCCTGTGGGATGAATGCGGCATTGCCCGGGATGAGCAGACCCTGGAGAAGGCCAGGGCGGATATTGCCGAGCTTCGGGCCGAGTTCTGGAAAAACGTGAAGGTGCCGGGAGATGCCGCGGATTTGAACCAGGCCCTGGAAAATGCGGGCCGGGTGGCGGACTTCATGGAGTTCGGCGAGCTTATGGTCAAGGACGCCATCGAGCGCAGGGAATCCTGCGGATGCCATTTCAACACCGCATATCAGACCGAGGATAACGAGGCCCTGCGTGATGACGAGAATTTTTGCCACGTTTCTGCATGGGAGTATACCGGGCCGGACACGGACCCCATCCATCACAGGGAACCGCTTTACTTTGAAAACGTGGAACTGACCCAGAGGAGCTACAAGTAAATGAGCAGCCAAACCATCAACCTGACGCTCAATGTCTGGCGCCAGAATAAAAACAATCCCAGGGGCGCGCTGGAAACCTATACGGCAAACAACATTTCCACGGACATGTCGTTTCTGGAAATGCTGGATGTGGTCAACGAGGAGCTGACCGCAAAGGGTGTGGAACCCATTGCCTTTGATCATGACTGCCGGGAGGGCATTTGCGGAATGTGCGGTGCCGTGGTAAATGGCCGGGCCCACGGCCACATGCCCGAGACCACCCTGTGCCAGCTTCACATGCGACATTTCAGCGACGGCGATACCATCGTGATCGAACCCTGGCGGGCCCGGGCTTTTCCGGTGGTCAAAGACCTGGTGGTGGACCGCAGCGGCCTGGACAAGATCATCCAGGCCGGTGGCTATATCTCGATTAATGCCGGCGGTCCCCAGGACGGCAATGCCATTCCCATTGCCCGGGATAACGCGGAAAAAGCCTTTAACGCGGCGACCTGCATCGGCTGCGGGGCATGCGTGGCCGCATGCCCCAATGCTTCGGCCATGCTGTTTACCGGTGCAAAGATTTCCCACCTGGCGCTTTTGCCCCAGGGAAAACCCGAGGCAAAAAAGCGGGCGCTTGCCATGGTGCGGGCCATGGACGAGCTCGGATTCGGAAACTGCTCCAATGAAGCCGAGTGCGAGGCCGAATGCCCCAAAGGAATTTCCATCCGGGAAATCGCGCGCATGAACCGTGAATTCATCAAGGCGGCATTTTCATAAAATCGTATCCTGAAAAGCGGCTGAGGAGGTGCACATGAAAATTGTCAAATGGCTGGGATTTCTGGGACTGCTCGGGGGGCTGCTGCTGGCCGGTTTTCAGGGCATTGCCATGATCATGGGCCAGGGCGACGAAGGGTTTTACACCCACACCCTGGTTACCCTGTTCGGCGAGGAGAACTTTGCCTGGGTTCAGAGTTTTCCGGTGGCCGCTTTACGCAGCGGCATTGAGTTTGTCGTGCAATCTCCAATCTACGCAGTAATGATCGGTGTGGGCATTCTGCTGCTGATCATTCACGGGCTTTTTGTTAAAGGATAGGCATCTGATGGCGCAAAAAGGGCTATTTTTTCGACTTTAACGCCTCCTGCAGCTTTTCCCCGAGCGCGCCCATGCCGGAACCGGAACCGGAACCGGAACCGCTGTTCGTATCTTTTTTGTAGGATTGCCATTCCTGCTTGTCTGCGGCATCCGCCACATCAAGTGATATTTTGCGTTCCGCCGGGTGGATCGCCTCGATGCTCACGGCAATGGGGTCATCCACCTTTTGTTTTTCGATTTCCTTGACATTGCTTGCCGCATTGATTTTGGAAATCGGCAGCAGTCCCACTATCCCGGGCTCCAGGGCCACAAAGTAGCCGAAGGATTCCTTCTTTTCAATGGTGCCGGTGACCCGCTGGCCCGCCTGGTATCGGGATTCGATATGCATCCAGGGATCGCCCTCGGCGTCTTTCAGGCTCAGGGAAATCCGGCGGTTTTCCGGGTCAACGGACTTGACCATGACTGCAACCCGGTCTCCCGGCGAAACCACGTCTTCGGCCTTGAGTACCCGCTTTTTGTAGCTCATTTCACTGATATGCACCAGGCCTTCCACGCCCGGGGCAATTTCCACAAATGCCCCGAAATCCGCGCATCGGGTGACCCGGCCTTCCACCTTGTCACCGTGGCTGAATTTTTCCGTGATGTTTTGCCACGGATCGCCTGCAGCCTGCTTGACGGAAAGCGAAATCCTGCCTTGTCCTTCTGATTTCTCCGGCTCCCGGATGTCGAGGATTTTCACGCGCACCGGGTCATTGACAGCCAGAACATCCCCGGGTTTTTCCACCCTGGACCAGGATATTTCGGAAATATGCACCATTCCCTCCACTCCGGGGTGCAGCTCCACAAACGCCCCGTAAGGCATCAGCCGGGTAACCTGGCCATCCACGATGTCGCCGGCAGAGGCGGTTTTTAAGAACTGTTCCCGCTGCTCGGCCATGTAGCGATTGAGCAGTTCCCGCCTGGAGATGACAATGTTTCTTCCCTTTTCCTCGATGCGGGTGACGAGGAATTCATATTCCCCGCCCACGTATGATTCGGGTTCTTCCACATAGGCGGTATCCATCTGGCTCACCGGGCAGAAAGCGCTTTTGCCCATGACCTGCACCCGGAAGCCGCCCTTGCAGGTTTCGGTGACTTTGCCCTGCACCGGTACCTTGCTGTGGTAGGCCTCGTAGAGCTGACTGATACCGCTTTGCCCGGTCATGGCCTTGGAAAGCCGGATTTCGCCTTCATCCTTGGCGACAACGTAAAGCGTTACGGAATCGCCGAGGTGATAGGGCAGGTTTCCGTCATTGTCCAGCAGTTCGGACCTGTCTACCACTCCGTCGATCTTGGTGCCGGTATTGAGAAAGACGTTTTCCGCGCCAATGGCGATAATTTCGCCGGTGACCTGCTCGCCGACCCGCAGGTCATCCTTCATTTCTTTCATGTAGGATTCAAACAGCTCTTCGAAATTCTGTTCTTCCCCGGATTCATCCGGGGTTCGGGGGTCGTTGTTATGTTCTGACATGTCGGGCTCCGAATATTTCGTTGCATTATTGTGCCGGATTTTCGGGGATCCGGTTTACGAATCCGTATTAATTTGTCATAATACCACATCTCCGGGAACCGATAAAGGGCAATCCGCAGGCGCGGCTCCGGTCCCGGAGTTCATACCCTGTGGGCAGGGCAGCGGCATTGAAAGTGAAGACTGAAGATTTATATTTTTATTTTAAATAGTTTTATACATCGCATTTGTGATTGCAGACGCCGGACCGGGAAGATTTTTCCGGTCTGTATCCGGATATGCGAAAAGGAGCGCCTATGTTTACCCGATGGCTGCCGTGGAAGTTTATTGTCAAACGTGCGGCAAAGCGGTTCGGCATTATTGACCCGATTCAGCTCGCCGCCCGGGCCCGCCGGTTTTCGCAGCCCTCCGAGGTCCAGGAACCCATTGAACTGCTGCGCGCCGGGATCATCTTTCACGCCCGGGGCCTGATCAATACCAAGGCGATTCAATACAACCTGGACTGGGTATGGCCCTTCTGGGTGCAAAAGCAGTTCAATCCCCGGGACTACTCGTTCATCCCGCGCGGCTTTGCCTTCAGCCACGTCAATATAACCCATCGCAACTGGACTGCAGTCGGACATCCGGACCTGCCGGTTTATCCCATCATGGATCCGCGGGGCCTGGTCACGCCCCTGTATGACGGGTGGTCCCTGGACTTCTGGATCATTGATGCCCGGGGAGAAAAAATGATCCCTTCCATGGGCGATAACACTGATCAGCACCTGGATACCCGGGACGGGTTGAAGCTCGTCAACCGGTGCCATGCCGACGGTATTGACCTCAGTACCGAATTGCAGATGGAATGGGAGAACAACTCGGCCTTTGCGGTGATTTCTTCGCGTGGACGGGCAAAACAGGGTGGTTGGCTCGTGGTGGCCCTGCGTCCCTACAATCCTGAAGGTATCCAGTTTATCGAATCCATTGAATTTCAGGATCACGCCAGGCCGTTCTGGCTGGTCAACCGGCATGCCCGGATATACATGGATCGGCAGCCGGAAAAGGTACTTTTCTCGGATTATTCCGAAGGAGACGTGGTTGATAAGTGGCGCGGTCCGCAGAGTGTTAACAGTGTGAAGTGCAGGGTGGGCATGGCCACATCTGCTGCATTTTTTCCGCTCCCCACGGATCAGGAGCAAAACATCCGGGTTTCCGTGGACCTGGAAAAGGACATGCCGGCGCGCAGTACGCGCAGGAAAACCCCCGTGCATACCTGGGAGGGGTTACTGGCTGAAACCGCGCTGCTGGAAGTTCCGGATGAAAAGTTCCGGTTTCTCTATGATACGGCGGTTCGCACGCTGCTCATGCTATCGGCCCTTGACCCGGTACCGGGGCCGTATACCTACCGCCGGTTCTGGTTCCGGGATGCCTGCCTGATGTTAAACGCCATGATGGCGGCAAACATGCTGGGCCGCAGCTCCATGTGCATCAATCGCTTCCCGGCCAGGCAAAAGACCAGCGGGTATTTCCAGTCCCAGGAAGGCGAATGGGATTCCAACGGCCAGGTGCTCTGGATCATGGGCCGCTACCTGCGCCTGACCGGACACAGACCGCCCCGGAGTTGGCTTGATACGGGTCTGAAGGCAGCAGAGTGGATTGAAAAAAAGCGCACCCGGAAAAGACCCGGAATACGGCATGGCGGACTGCTGCCGGCGGGTTTCAGCGCTGAACACCTGGGGCCCAATGATTTTTATTACTGGGACGATTTCTGGGGGCTGGCGGGCCTGGGCGAAGCTGCGGCAATGGCCCGCAAATATCACAGCGCGGACATGGGCGAGAAGCTCGATGCATTTTACCAGGATTTTTTAAAGTGCATATTCAGCAGTATTTCCGCCATTCCGGAGTGGAAAAGCCGGGGTGCGGTGCCGGCCTCCCCGTATCGGCGCATGGACGCCGGGGCGATCGGTTCCCTGGTGGCGGATTATCCCCTGCAGCTCACCCCGGCCGGGGATCCGAAAATCATGAATACTGTGGAATTTTTGATGAACCAGTGCTTTTATGAAGGCGCCTTTTTCCAGGACATGATTCATTCCGGGATCAATGCGTACCTGACCCTGGATATCGCCCAGACCCTGCTTCGGGCCGGGGACTTGCGCTATCAATCAATGATCCGGAACGTGGCGGATCTGGCCTCGCCCACCGGCCAGTGGCCCGAGGCGATCCATCCGCATACCAAAGGCGGATGCATGGGCGACGGGCAGCACGGATGGGCCGCGGCCGAATGGGTGCTCATGATGCGGAGCCTGTTTGTGCGTGAAGAAAAAAACGATCTGGTGATCGGCTCGGGGATGTTTCCGCAATGGCTTTCCGGGTCGGAAACCCTGCGGTTCGGACCGACGCCCACCCCGCACGGTCCTGTTACCGTGCGCATTGCCCCGCAGGACAAAGCCGCACAGGTGGAAATCGAAGGATACTGGCATGAGCGCTCGCCTGAGATCCGGATCGAGATTCCGGGCTTTGAGGCTGCAGAAGTAGCTGCCGGAGAAAACATCACCCATCTGCGAAAAGAGGTGTCAAAAAAGTGAATATCTGCATGTTTACAAATACTTACCTGCCTCATGTAGGAGGCGTGGCCAGGTCCGTGTCCTGTTTCGAGGCGGATTTGAGAAAGCTCGGCCACCGGGTGTTGATCGTGGCCCCGACCTTTCTCGACAATCAGGCCGGCAGCCCGGAGGATCCCCGGGTGCTGCGGGTGCCTGCCATACAGAATTTCAACGGCAGCGATTTTTCCGTCCGCATTCCCATTCCGTTTATTATTGACGAGAAAATCGACGAATTTGCACCGGATATTATTCACAGTCATCACCCGTTTCTTCTCGGGGATGCGGCCATGCGGGTGGCTTACCGCAGGAATCTGCCGCTGGTATTTACCCATCATACCCTGTACGAGGAATATACCCATTATGTTTCCTCGCAGTCGCCGGTAATGAAAAGGTTCGTCATCAAAATGACCACGGCTTATGCCAATATGTGTACGCAGGTAGTGGCGCCGAGCAAAAGCGTAGCAGACCTGGTCAAACAGCGGGGCGTAAAAACACCGGTAGCGGAAATTCCCACGGGCGTGGATTCCGAGGCGTTTGCCGCCGGGCAGGGAGAGCGGTTTCGAAAACGTTTCCGAATCCCGGAAAATGCCAGGCTTATCGGCCACCTGGGACGGCTCGCCCCGGAGAAAAATTTGGATTACCTGGCAAAAGCGATGCGCGTTTACCTGGAAAAAGACCCGGATGCCTGGTTTCTCGTGGTGGGTGAAGGACCTGACCGGGAGCGGATTGAAAAAAAATTCGCCCGCCGGGGCCTGGAAAAAAGGCTGGTAATGGCCGGCAAGCTGACCGGGCAGGAGCTGATTGATGCCTACAGCGCCATGGACCTGTTTGTTTTTGCCTCCAAAACCGAAACCCAGGGCATGGTGGTTGCCGAAGCCATGGCAGCGGCAACGCCCGTGATCGCCCTGGATGCTTCGGGTGTCCGCGAGGTGGTCAAGGACGGGATAAACGGCCGCCTGCTGTCTGCCAATGCCCCGCAGAAAGCCTTTGCAGGGGCGATCGCCGAATTTTTCGCAAACGAAGACCGGGACTGGTCGGAAAACGCCCGGCAGACCGGCAAAAAGCTGGATCGGCGCAATTGTGCCGGGCTTCTTTCCGATATGTACGCGCAAATTCAGAAGACCCCGGTGGTAAAGAAGCCGGCGAATCTCGATGACATCTTCGGCCACTGGGATGAGCTTTTAAAATCGGTGCGCATCGAGTGGGAAATGCTGTCCAGCAAAATCAACGCAGTGGCTAAGACGCTTCAGCCTTGGGAATGAGCGGACTTTTTAAAAGGAAACCAGAAATGCCCCGCGACCGGAAAACCACAACGACGTCACTGATATACGGCCCGGTGCCTTCCAGGCGCCTGGGGCGTTCGTTGGGCGTGGATATCGTGCCCTACAAGACCTGCACGTATGATTGTATTTACTGTCAGATCGGGCGATCGCCGCAAACCACCATTGAACGCAAACCGTATATTCCCGCAGAACGAATTATTTCCCAGCTCGAAGCCAGGCTCCGCTCCGGGGTGCGGCCGGATTTCGTTACAATCGGCGGTTCGGGCGAGCCCTGCCTGCACAGCGGGATCGGCGAAATTATTTTAAGAATCAAGGAAATGACTGGTGTCCCGGTGGCGGTGTTGACCAACGGCGCGCTGCTGTGGTCCCCGGAGGTGCGCGGTGCCCTTCTGCCTGCCGACGTGGTGCTGCCCTCGCTTGATGCCTTTGGTGCCCACAGCTTTCAAAAGATCAACCGGCCGCATCCGGATATTTCATTTGAAGCCATTATTCAGGGGATTGCGGATTTCCGGTCGGTTTATTCCGGGCGGATCTGGCTGGAAATTTTTATCATCAAGGGCGTCAACGACACCGATGATGCGATGGCCGCATTTGGCCCGCATATTGCGGCGATCAACCCGGACCGCATCCATGTCAATACCGCGGTGCGCC
>JAIPEJ010000119.1 GCA_021737225.1 Desulfobacteraceae bacterium | reverse complement strand
CAAAAATTCATTGACAACCAAAAACAATTTGGGTACATGATGATTTTTACTTTCCAACGGGCCGTTAGCTCAATTGGCAGAGCAACTGACTCTTAATCAGTAGGTTCAAGGTTCGATTCCTTGACGGCCCACCAAAGATTTCAAGGGATTACAGATTTTACGCTGTAATCCCTTTTTTTGTGTGGGAGACTCTGTGAGTGAAAAATCCTCAAAGCGCTCACTGAGCACATTCATCAATGCGCTTTTGAGCAGAACTTAACGCTGTTTGTTTTTGCGATGAGGATTTTGCCGAAGTAACCGGATTTCCGGCAAATAGGACTTGCACGGCAGGCCGGGGGCTGCTATGGATACCGGACATTGAAACACTGAGCAGTGCAGAGAGAACCAAAATTTACCAGGGAGAAAGCAATGCACCAGAGCCAGGAACCGCAGCCGCAGGTACCCGAAGAATCCAATTACGCGCTGTTGATCCGGGAGCGCATCGCGCGCTACGGGGATAAAACCGCCCTGCGCACCAAGAGGGCAAATAAATGGGAATCTTTGAGCTGGCGGCAGCTCGGGGAAAAACTGGAACAGGCCGCCGGTGCGATGCTCAAGGCGGGTCTTGAGCCGCAGCAGATGGTGGGCATCTATTCACAGAACAAGCCGGAATGCACCATTGTTGACATTGCGGCCTTAAGCATCCGGTGTGTGCCGGTTTTCATCTATCCGACCAACACCGCAGAGCAGGCCGAATACATCGTAAATGATGCAGAAGCCCGGCTGCTGTTTGTGGGCGACCAGGAACAGTACGACAAGGCGGTTTCGTTTTTCGGACAGTCGGCCTGCCCGGAAAAAATCATCGCCTTTGACCGCAGTATCCGGCTTGATGCGTCCGCAGACACCATGTATTTTGATGATTTCCTGGAACTCGGGAAAGATTCCGCCTTAAAAGAAAATATCGATGACCGGCTGAAAAACGCCTCCCAAAGCGACATCCTCACGCTGATCTATACCTCGGGTACCACCGGAACCCCCAAGGGCGTGATCCTGACGCACTACAACATTTTGTTCAGCGGCGCCATCCACGATATCCGCCTGCTGAATCCCAGCGAAAACGATGTGTCCCTGTGCTTTCTGCCCCTGTCGCACGTATTTGAAAGAGCATGGACTTATTACGCGCTCAGTAAAGGCATGGAAGTCGTCTATCTCGAAGATCCAAAGGAGATTATCGGCTTTATCGGCGAAGTGCGCCCCACGGTCATGTGCGCGGTGCCCAGGATTTTTGAAAAGATCTATGCCGCGGCTTTCCACAAACTCGAATCCGCCTCTCCCGCAAAAAAACGGCTGTTTCAGTGGGCAGTTGAGGTGGGACGCCGGGCCAATAACTGCAAAAAAGATCAGCTGCCGGTGCCGCCGGGTCTGAAATTCAAACATATGATCGCCGACCGGCTGGTTTTGAAAAAAATCCGGGAACTGGTGGGCGGGCGGATCCGGTTTATGCCCTGTGCCGGGGCTCCGCTGTCCCAGGAGATCGAGGAATTCTTTTACGCGGTGGGGCTTTTTGTGTGGTACGGGTACGGGCTGAGCGAAACCACGGCCACGGTGACCTGCCATCCGCCCTATCATTTTCAGTTCGGCCTGGTGGGCACGCCCATGCCCGGTGTTGACGTCAAGATCGCAGACAACGGAGAAATCCTGATCAAGGGCGGCAATGTCATGCAGGGCTATTACAAAAAGCCGGATGAAACCGCTGCGGCATTTGAAGACGGATGGTTTAAAACCGGCGATGTGGGAGAGTTTGCGGAAAACGGAGAACTGCGCATAACCGACCGCATCAAGGACCTGATGAAAACTTCGGGCGGCAAGTACATTGCGCCCCAGGTAATCGAGTCCGTGGTCGGAGCGGATCATTTTATCGAACAGGCGGTGGTTGTCGGAGAACAGAAAAAGTTTGTCTCCGCCCTGATCGTGCCGGACTTCGAGGCGCTGGAAGAATACGCCCGCAGCAAGGGCATCGATTTTGCCTCCAGGGCCGAACTGGTCAACCGCCCGGATATCGTTGAAATGTATCGCAACCGCATTGAACAGCGCCAGTCAGAACTGGCCGAATACGAAAAGATCAAGCAGTTTCAGCTTTTATCCGAGCCCTTTTCCGTGGACCGCAATGAAATTACACCCACCATGAAGATTAAAAGAAAACTGGTGGCAGATAAGTTCAAACAAACCATCGAAGACATGTATCACCAGTAACTGTTTTTTTTAACAGCCAGGGAAATGATAAGCCTGTAAAAAGTCTTTTTTACAGGCAGTGTTAAGTTAAGTGTTTAAGTAAAATCAGAAAGTTATCATTTTATTGCCTGAAGGTTATACCGGTCCCATTTCCAGTCATTTTGGGGGCAAACCTTGATCCGTGCGTGCGATTTATATAATACGTACAGATCAAGGTTTGACCCCCGATTTATTTTCGAACAAAATCTTTATTTTCGCGAATAACGCGCGTGCTTGGATAGTCATACCAGCCCTATCCCCGAAACCACCCACCGCCTCGTATTTCTCTTTCTAACTCGCACCACTATAAAACGAGCCGGGGGCGACCCCGGTTCGGGCCCCGGTTAGGACAGAAAATGAACCCCGCCGATAGTCGGGATAGTATGGGTTTGGTTTGTTGGATTTTTGCGAAAATTCCTGCATGCGGAAATGTGCATTGTTCGGGCAGGTGTTGATAAAAAATCAAGCAGCTTCCTTGTATTACTTGACCTCCCGATAAACTTGCCGATATTATGCATATAAAATCAAAGGCTAAAAAGAGGCGGCCGGAATGAACACAAACAATGCCCAGGACAGCCTCAGGGAAAAACGAAGGTATTTGCGCATCAATACCTCGAATTTTATAGAATATGTTTTGTATGACGAAAAACATAACAAGCTGGAGCGCGGGGAGGGGCGAACGTTGAACCTGAGTCAGGGCGGGGCCCTGTTGGAAACCCAGAAGCCCCTGCTTGGTTCATCTGTCATAATTTTCGCATCTGTCTCAAAGAAAAACAACCTGCAAATAAAAGGACGGATCGTACGTACGCACAAACCCGATAATTCCAGTTTTTTCCTGACCGGAATCGAATTTGTTGACACCAGAGATGAAGAAATAAATGACCTGATTGCATTTGTAAAAGCCTACAGCTCCTGCACGAAAGTCCTGGTCATTGACGATGACCCGACAACGCGCTCGTTTCTGGAAAATATTCTGCGCAAGCGGGGGTTCCAGACATTGCAGGCGCAAAACGGAAAGGTTGCGCTGAATGAAATCCAGTCCGCACCGCCGGAGCTTATTATCTCCGATGTCATAATGCCGGGAATGGGCGGTTTTGAACTCTGCGAAAAGCTGCGCCAGTCGCCGGCCACCGCTGATATTCCATTTATCTTCCTTTCGGTCAAAGATGACCCGGTGTATCAGCTCAAGGGCTTGCGCATGGGGGCGGACGAATACCTGGTCAAGCCGTTTAAATCCAGTGAAATTCTGCAGGCCGTAAGCCGGGTGATGGAAAAGTCCGCCCGGGTGAAGGGCTTGCGGGCGGATGTGGATATTGAAGGCAATCTATCACGGATCGGCCTGATCGAGGTGATCCAGATGATTGAATTCAATGAAAAAACCGGCACGCTTTTTTTGCTGTCTCCGGCCGGCAAAGTTAACGGCGCGGTTTATATCAAGGAAGGACAGGTTGTCAACGCGGTTTCCGGAGATCTCGACGGCAAGGAGGCGTTTTATGACCTTGCGGGACAAAACGAAGGATTTTTCAAATTCAATATCCAGGAAACGATCCTGACCAACAAGATCCGGCAGAAAAACATGAATCTTCTGATGGAGGCCTCCCGCCTGCTCGACGAGGCGGCTGCCCTGCAGTCCATGATCAGTGCAACGGATGTCGGGCTCACCCTGTTAACATCCGAGGTGCCGCGCCATATCGTCGACCGGGTTCCGGCCGAAGTGCTCCGCAGCATAATGAATCTGATCCGAAGCGGCAGAACCGTTAACGAAATTCAAAACAGTGCCGGCATAAGCAGACTGCGGGCATCTGCCGTGCTGGCGGACCTTATCAACTGCGGAATTCTTGCCGAACACAAGGCCGGCCGGCAGACCGGCCCGGAGATTTTACCGCAAACCGCCGGAACGCTGCAGGAAGATGAGCGCCTGAGAGGAACGCTTATCAAGATGCTCGAACGCATGGAGAAAAGCGCTTTTACCGGCACTGTCAGCGTTCAGGGGCGTTCGAAACCAGCGGCCATCTACATGGCTGATGGGATGATTGTCAACGCCACGTTTGGAAAAGCAACCGGGAGAAAGGCGCTTTTCCGGATATTTTCCGAGCGCGGCGGTATCTGCAGCAAAACCGAAGGCCATGTTGAAACAGACAGAAGCATTGATGCATATCTTTCGGATTTGCTCAGGGATGCCGGAGCTGAAATCGCGTGGCGAAAAAACCTGAACACGGATTTTTCCGGCCTAAGCATTATGCTTTCCGAAAACCGCACGGAACAACAAAGCGCCCTTCAAACGGATCCGCATAAATCCGGTCTGCTGCAAGCAATTCGCGAAAATTCGAATCTAAAAGACATCATCGAGTCCAGTCCCTTCCCGGATCTGGAGACATGCCGCCTGATAGACCAATGGCACAAACAGGGCATTCTGCTGTTTAAAGGCTTATAAATTCGCATCTTCAGCAATGCCCGGGCACCGAAAGGAACGCATGGATGGAAAAGAACGATTCTTTTTTCAAGGCCATTTTTCATAACACCGGCACCGGTATGGCGATAATCGAGGAGGACACCACCATTTCCCTGGTCAATAAAGAAATGGAGAATTTTCTCGGCTATGCCAGGCATGAAATGGAAGGCTTGATGAGCTGGCGGGAGTTGGTTGCCTTTGAAGAGGACCTGAAAAGGATGGAGAATTACCACTACCGCAGAAGGGAAAATCCTGAAGCAGCCCCCAAAAAATATGAAACCCGGATGGTTACAAAAAACGGGGGCATCAAGTCCTGCCTTGCGTTTGTGGACATCATCCCCGACTCCAAACAAAGCGTAATTTCATTTCTGGACATTTCAGAGCGCAAGCAGCTGGAGCGAGAGCTGCAGCAGAGCGAGGAAAAATACCGAAATATCCTTGAAACCATTGAGGACGGATATTTTGAGGTAACCCTATCCGGCAGGTTCACCTTTTTCAACGAAGCCATGTGCAGTATACTTGGATATGATGCACGTGAATTGAAGGGAATGGGTTACGAACAATATATGCGGAAAGATATTGCATCCGAGGTTTTCAACGCCTTC
The DNA here is from genome assembly GCA_021737225.1 of Desulfobacteraceae bacterium. Taxonomy (GTDB): domain Bacteria; phylum Desulfobacterota; class Desulfobacteria; order Desulfobacterales; family Desulfosalsimonadaceae; genus Desulfosalsimonas. The sequence continues at coordinate 3,173 of JAIPEJ010000119.1, read as the reverse complement.
AACTGGGTTTATCGAACCGGAAATTCATATAAAGCATTTGACTGGGAAATGATCAGAAAAGACGGCTCCGTGTGCTATGTGGAGTCCTCGATATCCCTTATAAAGGATTCCAAAGGACAGGCGATCGGATTTAAGGGCGTTACAAGGGATATCACCGAACGGAAAAAGGCGGAACAGGAAAGGGAAGAGCTGCAGGCGGAGCTCCGCCATTCTCAGAAGATGGAAGCCATCGGAACCCTTGCCGGCGGCATCGCCCATGACTTTAATAACATCCTCTCCTCCATCATCGGATACTCGGAACTTTGCCTGGATGAAACAAGTGAAAATACGCTGATGCACCGGAACCTCAACCAGGTATTGACAGCCGGCAATCGGGCCAAGGACCTGGTCAAACAGATTCTGACCCTCAGCCGGCGGGATGAGCAGGAGTTCACGCCCACGCCGATCATACCGCTGGCCAAGGAAGCCTTAAAGATGCTCCGCTCCACCCTGCCGTCAACCATTAACCTACAGGAGCAAATTCAGGGCGACCGCCTGATTGTATACGCCGATCCCACCCAGATCCACCAGGTGATCATCAACATGGCAACCAACGCCAAGCATGCGCTGCAGGAACAGGGCGGGACCATAGAAGTGCGCATTGAGCAGACTAATTTTGACAAGACCGTCATGAAGAAATACCCGGACCTGGGGCCGGGAAATTACGTGCATATCGCGGTAAGCGACACTGGGGTCGGCATCCCGGAACAAAATATTGACAAGATCTTCGAGCCCTATTTCACAACCAAGGAAAAAGGAGTGGGTACAGGCTTGGGGCTTTCCACTGCCCACGGCATCGTAAGGGCTCATGACGGGCATATCACTGTTCACAGCGAGCCCGGCAAGGGCAGCACCTTTAACATTTATATTCCTTTGGCCGAACCAAGCCAGGCCACAGAGGCGCCGTACAAAACCGAATTTATGCCGACCGGGGCCGAGACCGTCCTTCTTGTGGACGATGAACAGCCGATTGTTAAAATGCTCCAGCAAAATCTTCAACACCTGGGCTATCAGGTGACTCCCAGAACCAGCAGCGTGGAGGCTCTGGCGGCCTTTCGCGCCCAGCCGGACAAGTTTGCCGTTGTGATTACGGACATGACCATGCCGAACATGACCGGAGACAAGCTTGCAGCCGAAATTAAAAAAATCCGCCCGAATATGCCGGTCATTCTTTGTACCGGGTTCAGCGAATACCTCCGTGATCGGAACATGCATGACCTGCAAGTAGACGGGGTACTGATGAAGCCATTAAGCAGAATCGAAATTGCAAAAAAGATACGACAGGTGCTGGACGGGGAAACGGCATAATGCCCTGGCAAAGTCTGCCGGTTCCCGGGCCACAGCGATTTCCATAGAACCGCCTTGACTACAGGGGCCTTCATGGTTTTTAATGCTGCGTAACTGAAACCGACACCCGGATACGCATCAAAGAAGAAAGGAGCGCAAATGCGCACAAACAACAAGGTCGTTCTCACGGCAGCAATCACCGGCGTGCTTACCAGTCCGAAGAAATTCAACGTGCCGGTCACCCCCGAAGAGATGGCCGATGCCACGGAGCAGGCCCATAACCAGGGAGCAACGATTGTACATACCCATTTCAGAGATCAAAGAGAAGGACTGGGCGAGATGCCCACATGGGATCCGGACACTGTCGGGGATATTCTCTCGGCCATCAGGGAAAGGGTTCCGGACATCATCATTTGCATGAGTACCGGCGTGATGGGCAATGATATATCCGGTCCCCTGGCGTGTCTTGAAAAATTCAAACCGCAGATGGCGGCATGCAATGCCGGCTCCCTGAATTATTTAAAAGTCAGAAAAGATGGAAACTGGGCCTGGCCGCCCCTGATGTTTGACAATCCGGTGGAAAAAATCAGTCGTTTTCTCGAAGTCATGCATGAAAATAACGTGATCCCGGAATTCGAGTGTTTTGACACCGGAATTGTCCGAAGTGTAAAGATGTTTCAGGCCAATGGCATGTTTCAGGGAGATGCCCACGTATCTTTTGTGATGGGCGTGGACAGCGGCATGCCTGCAAATCCGGATCTTCTGCCGATATTGATTGAAGAGCTTCCCGAAAATGCACTATTTCAGACCATTGCAACCGGATCCATGCGGGAGAACATATGGCGCGTTCATCGGCGGAGCCTGGAGCTGGGCGGAAATGTCCGAACCGGAATGGAAGATACCTTTTATTTGCCTAACGGCGAAAAAGCAAGAGACAATGGCGAACTCGTCGAGGCCCTGGCCAATATCGCAAAGGAAGTCGGCAGAGAGGTGGCCTCACCGGAAGAAGCGCACCAAATAATGGGCATTAACGCCTGATTCATGATTCATCGGCACCCGGGAGCCAAGCGTACTGCGGGGACCTGATCCCGGCAGGTTCTCTTTTCATCAGCCTTTCCAGTAGCACAGCATCTCAAAATAAACCACGGCGCCGATAACCAAAGACAGCAACGGCACGAGCATAATTTTGTAGACCGGAATAAGAGTTGTCCGGAAGTATTGGTTTGACAGGAGAAAACAAAGGTGCAGCGGCGATACGAGCACGCCCGCAAAGCCGCTGGCAAGTGCCAGCATCAGGTACGGCAGCAGCAGGGCATTGTTTCCCGTCGTGTCAATCAATGAGATTAAGATCGGAAAAGTCGTGCCCACAAAAGCAATCGTAATGCCCGCCACGCCGCCGACAATAAACGGCAGCAACATGGCTATGGGCAATAAGGGCATCCAATGCAGAATCCTCACATCCTTGCGCCCACCATGCTGCAGAAGGCATGATTTCAAAAAATGAACAGTTATCCGAAGCCGCCAGGGCATGAAAGCAAAAATTCCGGAAAGATGCAAGCTGTTATGATTAGCGCAATATTTTGACACCAGACTGTAGACCGTCACCCTACAGCGATCATCGAAAAAATCGGCTTTAATACCACAGCATAAGCAGGGGGATTAAAACTGCAAAACAGCATATTAATGGAATTATAATATCACTGAATCAGAGTCAGAAATATCCCCGCGGCCAGAACGGTCCCGATCACACCTGCGACATTCGGGCCCATGGCGTGCATGAGCAGATAGTTCTTCTTGTCTTCTTTTGCGCCCACGGCATGGACCACCCGGGCGGCCATGGGCACGGC
>JAIPEJ010000118.1 GCA_021737225.1 Desulfobacteraceae bacterium | reverse complement strand
AAAGCAAAACGCCCTGATTCTGGCACACAACTACCAGCCGCCGGAGATCCAGGATATTGCCGACATGTGCGGCGATTCCCTGGAACTGAGCATAAAGGCCGCGGAAACCGATGCCGGGGTGCTGGTCTTCTGCGGCGTACACTTCATGGCCGAAACCGCCTCGATTCTCTGCCCGGAAAAAAAGGTGCTGCTGCCGCGAACCGATGCCGGATGCCCCATGGCAGACATGGTCACCCCGGAGGCCCTGACAGACAGAATCCACGACCTGCCCGGGGTGCCCGTGGTCACTTATGTCAATTCCGCTGCAGCGGTAAAGGCGATGTCCACGATCTGCTGCACTTCAGCCAACGCCGTGCGCGTGGCAAACAGCCTGGAAGGAGACGAGATTCTGATGGTGCCGGACCGTAATCTGGCGGCCTACACAGCCGCGCACACCGCGAAAACCGTCCACCGGTGGGACGGCTACTGCCCGTTCCATGACGCCCTTACGCCGGAGATGGTCGAGCAGGCCAGGCAGGCCCATCCCAAAGCGCTGTTCATGGCCCATCCGGAGTGCCGGCCCGAAGTGACCGCGATGGCCGACATGGTGACCAGCACTTCCGGCATGCTCGATTTCGCAGGAGATTCGCAGCATTCTGAATTTATCGTGGGCACGGAGGAGGGGCTCATTTACCCGCTGCAGAAGGCCAACCCGGAAAAAACCTTTTACCCGGCATCAGAAAAGATGTACTGCGGCGACATGAAAAAAATCACCCTTGCGCATATCGCGCAGAGCCTGGAAAACCGCTCCGGCGAAGTAAGGGTGCCCGAAGACATCCGGGTGCGTGCATTGTCCGCCGTGGAGAGAATGCTTTCGATGTAAAAGCGCCTGCCTGTTTCAGGCTTGTTTCAAATGTTTCATCGAGGCCACCCCCGGCGTTTCAGTTTTACAACCCCATGATCCTTCGAGACACCCACTGCGGTCTTCTTGACGCATGGAACGGCAAAGGATCCGGGCCTTTTGAAACAAAAACGGTCCGGTTTTTGCAAGAGATCTGCAGCATGTTTTTTTCTGAACGAGGAAACCCGATCAATCAATGACTATCGACCGAATGCATGCAGCCGGTTTCCCGGCTGAATAAGGATCTGCTGCTGAATGGAAAAAAATACCACCCCGGAGCCCCCGGAGCACATCGCACCGCGCTTTGACTACCAGCAACTGTTTGAATACCTGCCTGAAGGGGTATTTACGATCGATACCCAGTGGCGCATCACATCGTTTAACAAAACCGCAGAAAAGATTACCGATTACCGCCGGGATGAGGTCATCGGACGCCATTGCTGGGAAGTGTTTAGATCGGAGTTATGCCGGCGGGGATGCCCTTTGAGCCTCTGCTTTGAGACCGGCAAGCGGCAGATGGACCAGGAAGTCGCCGTCACCAACCGCCTTGGTGTGACCCAGACCCTGATTGTCAATGTCAACGTGCTTCAGGATCCGGACGGCACGCTTCACGGCGGCATTGAGACATTTCGGCCGCCCCGGAAATATGATTACGCCGTGCCGCGGCCGGGGACCGTGTTCGAAGGCATTGTGGGCAAAAACCCGATGATGCAGTCCATATTTGAGATGCTGCCGGATGTGGCCGCAAGCGAGGCCAACGTCCTGATTTGCGGCGAAAGCGGCACCGGCAAGGAACTGCTGGCCAAGGCGCTTCACAATCGCTCCGGCCGGAGAAACGGACCTTTTGCTGCGGTCAACTGCTCGGCCCTGGCCGAATCGATTCTGGAATCCGAGCTGTTCGGGCATGAAAAAGGCGCGTTTACCGGTGCCGAGAGCAGAAAGCCGGGGCGCTTCGAACTGGCCAAAGGCGGAACACTCTTTCTCGACGAAATCGGAGACTTAAAGTCTCAGCTCCAGATCAAGCTGCTACGCGTTCTCGAAGAACGGGAATTTGAACGGGTGGGCGGTACCCGCCCCATCAAGCTCGACGCCCGGATTATCAGCGCAACCAACCAGGATCTGGATAAAGCCATGCGGGAGAACCGGTTTCGCGAAGACCTCTACTTCCGGCTTCGCACAGTGCCTTTTTATATTCCTCCGCTCAGAGAACGAACCGAGGATATTGCGCCGCTCGTTTCCCATTTCATCAAGATTTTCAATGTGCGGTACAAGAAAGCGGTTCGTTCCGTGGACCCCAAGGTGATGCGGATTTTCATGAAGCACCGCTGGCCCGGCAATGTCCGGGAACTGGAGCGAATCCTGGAATACGCCTTTGTCTTTGTCAAAGGACCCGTCATCTTCGAACGCCATTTGCCCGAAATCCGGGATGCGGGCCAAACCGAGGTCGCCCCGGAAGAACCAATGCGCCCGCAAGGCACCTCCAGAGACAAAGATACCGTCCTGTGGGCATTGTCCACCTCTGACGGCAACCGGCAGAACGCCGCAGACCTTCTCGGCATCAGCCGCACTTCCCTGTGGCGCCGGATGAAGGAATTCGGTCTGACCTAGCCCGTTTCACCGGTTTCATTTGTTTCAACACCTGTTTCAACCCGCCAGACGTCTTTATCCACAGGCCTTTCCATCGTTTACCATCAACGACAAGACGCCTCTTCGCCATTTGTCAACGCCTGTATGAAACGCGGCCCCTGTTTCAAATATCGATTTTCCGGGCAAAAACCGGTCCGCCCGGGCCCGGGCGCCTTTAGTATTGTAATATTTTCCCGCGATATCAAATAATTAAATCCATGGCACACTGCTTGCTATTCAATGAACCGAAACACCCGTGGTGCGTTTTCATATTTGAAGCATTCACAAATATTTCAAAATTAAGGAGGTTTTCCTGATGACCACCCAAGAAGCAAGCATTGACGAAATTCTGGAACGGTATCCGGGCAGTCCCGAATACCTGATCTTCCTGCTCCAGGATGTGCAGAAAAGCTACGGCTACATTTCCCCGGATTCCATGCAACTGATATGCGACCGAACCGGGGTGCCGGAATCCCAGGTATACTCGGTTGCCACATTCTACCAGTCCTTCCGGCTCGAGCCCCAGGGTGAACACGACATCAAGGTCTGCCTGGGAACGGCCTGCCACTTAAAAGGCGGCCAGCGGATCATGGACGAACTCAAACGCCGCCTCCAGGTCGAACCGGGCGAGACCACGCCGGACATGAAGTTCACCTACACCTCGGTCAACTGCGTGGGCGCCTGCGCGCTGGCGCCGGTGGTGGTCATTGACGACGAGTATTATCCAAGCACCACGGTCAAGAAGCTGGAAAAGCAGATCAAGGCATTGAGCCAGGACTAACCGAACAAAAAGGAACATGCCATGTTTAATGAAAGCACTGCCGTAAACCTGGAAAACCGGCGCCTGACATCCCACGCACAGCTCAATGAACTGCGCGACCACATCCTGGCAAGCCGGGACCCGGATCGCCTGGAAGTCGTGGTATGCCACGGCACGGGCTGCTTTGCCAACGGGAGCCCCAAAGTCGTTGAAGCCCTGAAAAGCGCACTGGATGAAAAAGGCGTTGACGCCAAGGTCATGCCGGGCATCAAGGCCACCGGATGTCACGGGTTCTGTTCCCGGGGGCCGCTGGTCATTGTCAAGCCCCACGGATACTTTTACCAGAAAGTGGCGCCCAAGGATGCCGAAGAAATTGTCGAGCAGACGCTAATTGAAGGCAAACCCGTGGAACGCCTGCTCTACAAGGACCCCAAGACCGGAGACCCGATTCTGACCGAGGAGGAAATCCCCTTTTACAATCTCCAGGAACGGGTGGTCCTGCACAATATCGGCAAAATCGATCCCACTGACATCACCGATACCATTGCCGCAGGCGGATACCAGGCACTGGCAAAGGCGATTTCCACCATGACGCCTGAACAGGTGGTCGCGGAAATCGAAAAATCCAAACTGCGGGGCCGCGGCGGAGCAGGGTTTCCCACGGGTCGCAAGTGGCGCTCGGCGCTGGCGGCCATTGAAAAGAAGGGACGCCCGGTCTACGTGGTGGTAAACGGGGATGAGGGCGATCCCGGCGCATTCATGGACCGCACCATCATGGAGGGCGATCCGCATGCCGTGCTCGAGGGCCTGATCCTGGGCGCCTATGCCCTGGGCGCCGAACACGGCTATCTCTACGTGCGGTCCGAATATCCCCTGGCCATCCGCCATCTGGAAATCGCCATGGCTCAGGCCCGCGAACTGGGACTGCTTGGAGAAAACATCCTGGACTCCGGCTTTTCATTTGATGCCCGCATCAACCGGGGCGCCGGCGCGTTTGTCTGCGGCGAATCCACGGCACTGTTCACCTCGATCGAGGGCAAACCCGGAAACCCGCGCCCCAAGTACGTGCGCTCGGTTGAAGAAGGCCTTTGGGGGCGGCCCACGGTGTTAAACAACGTGGAAACGTGGGCAAACGTCCCGCTGATCATCGACAAAGGGGCCGACTGGTACACCGGGGTTGGTGTTTCTCACAGCACGGGCACCAAGGTTTTCTCCCTGGTGGGCAAGGTCAACAACGTGGGCCTGGTGGAGGTCCCCATGGGCATCCCCCTGGACAAAATCATCGAGGAAATCGGCGGGGGCGTGCCCGGCGGCCAGCCGTTTAAAGCCGTTCAGACCGGCGGTCCGTCCGGGGGTTGCATCCCCTATTCCTTAAAAGACACGCCCGTGGATTTCGACTCCCTGACCGAGGTGGGTTCGATGATGGGATCGGGCGGCATGATCGTCATGGATGACCGGGACTGCGTCGTCGACGTGGGCCGCTACTTTCTGCGCTTTCTTGAGGAGGAATCCTGCGGCAAATGCATCCCGTGCCGGCTGGGGCTCATCCGGATGCGCGGCATCCTTGATGATTTTTCAGCCGGCAAAGGCACCCAGCAGGACATTGAAGACCTGATGAGCCTGTCCCAGGCAATCCAGGATGGTGCCCTGTGCGCGCTGGGCACCAGCGCGCCCAACCCGGTGCTGACCACGCTCCGGTATTTCAAGGACGAATACATCGCCCATATTGAAGCGCACAAGTGCCCGGCCGGCGTCTGCAAGGACCTGATCACCTATACAATTGATCCGGACAAGTGCACCGGCTGCCGAAGCTGTGCCCGCCAGTGTCCGCAGGGGTGCATCCGCGGCGAGAAGAAAAAGCCCCACGTCATTGACACGGAACAGTGCATCCGGTGCGGCATCTGCATGGAGACATGCAAATTCGACGCGGTGTACGTGGAATAAGCCGTCTTTCGAAACGTTTGAACAAGGAGCAATGCGCAATGATTACTTTTCAGATAGACAATCATACGGTTCAGGCCAAAGCGGGATGGACCGTGCTTGAAACCGCGCGCCACTATGGGTTTGAAATCCCGACCCTCTGTCATCACGAGGCCGTGACCCCCAGCGGCGCCTGCCGGCTTTGCATGGTGGAACTGCGTGACGGGGACTGGTCCAAGCTGGTGGCATCCTGCATTTATCCGGTGGCGGAGGGGATCAACGTACACACCGACACCGAACGGATCAGAAACGTCCGGCGCTGGATCCTGGAAATGCTGCTGTCTGAATGCCCGGCCAGCAAGCAGATTCAAGACCTGGCCGCCCGCTACGGTCTCAAGCAGACCCGCTTTGCCATTGAAAACCCGGACGAGGAATGCATGCTCTGCGGCCTGTGCACCCGGGTCTGCGAGGAAGTGGTCGGACTGGCCGCCATTTCCACCGTGGACCGGGGGGTTCACAAAAAGGTGGGCGCGCCCTTTCTGCGGCCCACCGAAGTCTGCGTGGCCTGCGGCTGCTGCGTGACCATCTGCCCCACAAACGCCATGCAATCCAGAATTGACGCGGTCCGCCGCGTTCCGGCCACGGCCGTGACGGCACCGACATCCAAGTAGAGGAGGCAAAACCCATGACCAGAAATGCAAAAACAGGCGTTTTTCTCTGCCGCTGCGGAGAGCAGATCGCGCCTTTAATCGATCTGGACGCGCTTGCCGACCAGGTCCGCCAGGATGAAAACGTGGCCTACTGCGACATCCTGCCCTATCCGTGCTTAAATCCCGGCCTGGATGCGATCACCGCCGCGGTGGTGGACAAAGGGCTTAACCGGCTGGTGATCGCCGGGTGCGAAAGCCGGCTGATGCTCAAAAAATTCGAAAAAGCCTTTGAGTCCATGGAACTGCTCAAGGGGCAGATTGACATGGTCAACCTGCGGGGCCACATTGCGGCCAGCAGCGACCTTTCCCCGGAGAAACGGGCCGAAAAGGGCGCCAGGCTGATCAAGGCCGCAGCCGCGGAAATGACGGCACTCGCCCCGACGATCCAGCAGCGGGCCTTTCTCGAGGGACCGGTCATGCTTGTGGGCGGGGGCGCGGCCGCATGGACCGCGGCCCAGGAACTGGCCCGGCAAGAACTCGATTTTATGATGGCCCCGGACATCGGCGATCCGCAAACCCTGCTTGACGACCTGCACCAGCAGTATCCCGGGGAATGGAAGAATTACCCCCGCCTGGAAAAAATCCGGCAGGAAGTGCTGCAAAGCCCGCACCTGACAATGCTGCCACCCGGGGAACTGGTTTCCCTGGCTGGCGTGACCGGAGATTACAAGCTCACATTTTCCGAGGCGGACGGCAGCCACAGGCTCTACAAGGCCGGTGCGGTCATTGCCTGCCTGGATTGCAGCCTTTCGCCCCCGGCTGAGGATTTCGGATATGACGGGGAAACCGTGATCATCCAGCCCGAGTTTGACGACTATCTTACGCAGAAAGGCATTTTCGAAGACCAGGTGGTTTTCTGGGTCAATGACTATGAAGCCGGGTACCCGGAATTCGCCCAACTATCGGCGCTTTCCGCCTGGGCCATGGCGCGGCGGATACGCGAATCCTACCCCAAGTCCCAAGCAGTCATTCTATACAACGAGCAGATGGAGCTGCCACTTACCGCCCAGGACCGGGCACTGGCAAGAAAGCTCGGCGTTCTGTGGGTGCCCTACGACAAGACCATCCGGCCCACGATCCAGGAAGGTTTTATCACCATCGGCAATCTCAACGACCACGTGGAGTATGACATTCCCTGGGATCTGATCGTACTGTCCCCCGAGCGCGGTGTCACCGGACAGACCCTGGAAAGTGCAAAAATTCTCGGCCTGGCCCACAAGGAAGGACGGTTTCTGACCGGTCATCATGCCCGGGTGCGCCCGGAGCAGGTCGGCCGGGAGGAAACCTACATGGCCGGCAGTGCACGATTTCCGTGCGATTTGCATGAAACCCTGGTCCAGGGCTACCGGGCGGGCAAAAAGACCGCCGATCTGTTCCGCAAATCGAAGGCCGGGGAGCTTTTTGTGCCCCGCATTGTCTGCAGCGTCGACCCGGACAAGTGCGTGAGCTGCGGGCTGTGCCAGGAACTTTGCGACTGTGGCGGCATCGGGATCGAGGAGGCAACCGGCGGTGGCCTGCCGCGGGTGGTGGATCCCCTCCGGTGCACCGGCGGCGGCACGTGTGCAGCCGCCTGTCCGTACAAGGCGCTCACACTTCAAAACAACACCACGGAGCAGCGGGAAGCCCGGATCAGTGGGCTTGCCCGGCAAATGGGCCCGGATGATGTCATCGCCCTGGGCTGTGCCTGGGGCGGCCTGCCGGCCGCGGATAACGCCGGGAAGAAAGGACTCTGCTATGATCCGCGGGTGCATATTATGGGCGTGCCCTGTGTCGGACAGCTGGATCCGGGGATCTTTGCACGGGCCTTTCTTGACGGGGCGCCGGGCTTGATCCTGCTTGGATGCAACCCGGAAGAGTGCCATCACTCCTACGGGGTCGACCATGCCTGGAGCCGGGTCAACATGATCAAGAAACTGCTGACCATGTGCGGATTCGACCGGCGCCGGATCGCACTGGCGCATGCGGACCTGAATGCCCCGGAAGAGCTTGTGCGCACGATCAACAGCTTTGTCAATGTGGTATCGGCCGTGGGGCCGATCGAAAGGACCCCGCAGAATATCAGCAGACTGGAAAGCATGTATGATCTGGTTTCCAACAATCCACGCATCCGTCACCTGCTTTGCGTGACCCTGCGCCAGAATCACGAAACGGAATACAAGGGCAACCTCCGTCACGCGCTCGACTTTGACCGGGATTTTTCCGCTGCCATCAAGGAGGAATTCCTGCGCACCCGGGTCTTGAAGCTGCTGCAGGCGGAAAAGCGCCCCCTGCGGCTAAATGAACTGAGCAGCGCGCTGATGGAAAAACGGGAGAAAGTTGGCGAGCAATTGTGGTCCATGGTGCATGAAGGCCTGATTCACCGATCTCACCAGAATCACGAGGCGCTGTTTACGGCCGGGTAGGCCGCCGGACCGCTGACAACCGCGAAGGCACGAAGAAGAATCCCGGAAGCAGGCCGGATTCAAAGATAAAGCTCAGGCGAGATTCCGGGCAAGCTTCGTGTACTTCGCGGTTGCATCCGGCGCAATGCCAAGCTCTTTTTCTGAAAGGCCCATGCTCATGCCCAGCAAATGCGGATACAGAATGTTGGGAAT
>JAIPEJ010000117.1 GCA_021737225.1 Desulfobacteraceae bacterium | reverse complement strand
ATCGGGTAGATGTCTTCCACAACCGTCATGGGGCGCTGCGGGTCGGTGAAAATATTGAGTCGCTCCAGCAGCAGCGCAAACAGGGTTTCGCTGGAAAAATCCGACATCACGGTAATCGCGCCGTACTTTGCGATAAACATGGAGGCCACCATGGCCTCGGTTTCCAGGTTGGATGCCATTTCGCACGGAAACGTAATCGTGGGATAACCCAAGGCACGGTTGCCCTTCTTAAGCGCTGCCCGCCGGATGTTCACCTGGTCTTCAAAGGCCTGCTTGACATCCCGGGAACCCGAGTCGATGACCATTTTTTTAAAGCCCTGCTCCCGCAGCTTGTCGGTCATCTCCCCGATTTCGTCCATGGAATCGGCCTTGATGGTCAGCGGGAGATCGTTTTCCGTGGCCAGGGCGGAGAAATCGTCAAAATTGTCCTTGGTGGCCGCATAAATCAGGGGGTTTTTGAACTTGCTGGCCTCCACGCCGGCTTTCATCACATCCAGGTTATCCGACATCAGGATAAGATTGAACTCCGAGGTCTCGGCGATCTTCTTGGCTTTTGCGGCAAACGCGTCCTTGTCCCCATTTGCGTCCTCCAGAGCAACGAACTCGGGGCGCAGGGTAAAACCCACGCGCTCGAACTGGAACGCATTCCAGACCTTGAGCTTCTGATCCAGCTCCTTGTCATCCAGGTCGGACTTGATCTTGGCCGCCATTGCCGTGGGGTTAAAAAATGTTTTTTCATGCCGGTACAAGACCGTTTCACCGCCTACGGTGCGGGCCCGTACCCCTTTGCCGATCTGGACCGGAAGAATCGGGGGTGCCGATGCCTCAGCAAGCTGCTCTCTTGCTTCGTCCGATACATACGGGCAGCTGTCGAGTTCGGCTTTGCCGGAAGCAAGGTTCATTGCAAAGGCAAGACACGTAGGTGCCCCGCATTCCTTGCAGTTGGTCTGCGGCAGCATCTTAAATATCTGAATTCCGGTTAGTGCCATTTTCATCTCCTCGTTTTACGCTATCCAAAAATTAAACCCGATACGGATCCGGGCCGCTGCACGACCCGGATCCGTTGTCTGCCGTCATCAGCCCACAATCGATTCCAGCCTGAGCGCCGGGTGATCCTTTTCCTTGAGGAACTCCATGACTTCCTCTTCCGTGGTACCCACAGTTTCATCTGCGATCTTGTCGTAAAAATCCGGCTCGCCAAGCTCTTTTGCGCGAGAATCGATCCTGTCCTTGATCTCCTCCTTGAGCATCTTGGGCATCCAGACGATCCGCAGCAGGCCGCCTTCATCCATGTCCGGCGGGCCGTCGCCCCGGATGAACTTGCGCTGGGTAATATTAAACTTGGAGTGCCCCACAAATCCGGGAGACTTGGCACCGCCGCCCATAACCCCGGCCAGGGTGGTAAACTTCATCCCGCAAGGGGTATCGCCTGTAAACTCCCGGTTGACCGTCATCACGCCGTTGCATGTGGGCAGCACCGCTGCAATGCATTCGCAGCAGCCGCAGGTGGTCATGGGATCATGAACGATGGAGTAGAAGTTGTATCCCTCAACCGCACCGCGGGATGCCTGCTTGACAAACTCGTTGACACCCTTCCACTGGCCGAGCCGCGGATCAATGATTTCTCCCTTTTTGATGGGCTGGTTCGGGCCGGTGGGATTGATCTCGTAGGAAGCCTTGCAGTCCATCCAGTTATAGGCGCCGCACAGACCCGTACGCTCCGGACTGACAGAGCAGACATGGTTCGGCGCAAAGGACTGGCAGAGCGTGCAGGAATAATAGGTTTCCACGTCCTCGTCCTTCATGTTTTCCACGCGCTCGTCGCGCTGCTTATACTCTGCGCGGGCCCGCTCGGTCATCTTGTCCACGTCTTCTTTCTTGGTGTAAAGCGTGACCTGTATCTTGTCGAGGACCTTGCCGAAATCCTGGTGCATCTTGGCATGCAGCACCACTCCGATGTCCTTTAAGGTAAAACCTTTTTCCACGGCCGCCTTGCTCACGCGGATCCAGGAGATGTCGCGCTGGCCGATGTGCATCACGCCCTGGATATAGTTGATCAGGTGGTGGATCTGGCGCTCCAGGATCGGCTCGAAATCCGGCTGGAACTCCCGGCCGGCGATCTGAACGTAAATGCCCAGCGGCAGTGTTTCGCCTTCGCCGATATCGGTGATGTCCTTGCCCACCACTTCGACCTTGCCGTCCTCGATTTCCTTCATGTCGGCCATCTTGGCAAGCTCGGTGCACTGGGTCTTGCCGCCGCCCATCTGGGAATGCAGGTCCTTGCCGCGAACACGCTCGCCCTCGTAAGCCGGACCAAAGGAGCAGGGGATATCAATCTCGGATACCTGGACCTTCAGGCCGCGCACCTCAACGGAGCGCTGTACGATTTCGTCGTGCGGGACGTTGGCAACCACGTGCTCGTAGGTGCAGATCCCCGTGGGCAGAATTTCGGGAATATCTGTATCGGCCAGGGTGGGAAAACCCCAGTTGACACAACCGGCTGCGGCCACGCCCCACTCGGTGCCGATATCGCCCAGGGCGTTGACAAATGCAAAAATCCGGTCCTTGTTGTACTTGAGGATCTTCTTGTAGTCGCCGGGCTGCAGGCCGCCGAAAGCCATGGCTGCGCGGTTGGCAAAGCCCAGGGCGAACACCGCAGAGGAGATATCCGGGCCGAAGGGCACAATGCGGGTATTCCACCCGATCTGCACATCGGCTTCCATGAGCTGATCGATAATGGATATTCCCCGGTGCTGGGCGGCGCAGAAAATATACAGATTGCGCTTCTGGTATTCCTCCACGATCATCTTGGCGGTTTCCGGGTCCGGGGCCGCGCCCACGATGGCGGCAAATCCGGGGGCGGAACCGTCGACAAACTCCACGCCGCGCTTGCGCAGGATGATATCGTCTGCCGGGCCCAGCCAGATCTTTCCGTTTTCAATATCCGGATCCTCGTAGGGATAATAGAAGTCCGGGTTATTTACGATCCGCAGGCCCTCCCTGATTTCATAGGCCAGAATTGCGGCCATGCCCGCATCCAACAAGGGGCCGAGAAAGGGCAGATGATGCTTGCCCTTGATATGCGGGGGCAGGAGCTTGCGGGCAAACTCCAGCGGTTTTTTCATATCCTCCAGGGTCTCAACTTTCAGCCCGGTCAGAGAATAAATGACCGGCAGAAAATACCCGGTATTGGGGAATTCCACCTTGGTGGAGGCGTCATAGGACTGCAGGGCCTTGTGCAGTTCGCCTTCCACCTGGGAGACAACTTTATAGCCGCCCTGGATGGCAGCAAACGCGATTAATTTAGACATACGGTCCTCCTTCGTTGAGGATTTATTTTTGCTTTGAAATTGTGCTTATATATGATCACCGTGTTTTTCCCTGCCTGCAGATGCCTTTAAGCTTCAAGCTGCTGGCGGTCTGCCATGTCCATGAGCACACGCTCCCGGGCCTTGTCAATGCCCAGGGCCTTGCGCTTGGCGTCGATATGGGCGATCATCTTCTGGGCATGCGCGACAGGATCCGTCTCATAATCCCACATGCCGCCGTAGAGCTTTTCCATGTCCTTGAAAAGGTGATCCTGGAAAACCGGCGCGCCGCTGGTGGGGAAGGTTACCCCGAAGACCGTGTAAACGCCGGAGGCCACGAAATACTGGCCGATGGAGATGGCTTTCTCGCTCATCCATTCAGGCGCGCTGCCGGCTACGGGCAGCTCGGAAATATCGCTGCCCAGGCCGCCGGCATTAACCACTTCCGTGGCTGCCAGCAGGATCCGGCTGTTGTCAACGCAGGACCCCATGTGTAGCACAGGCGGAATCCCGACGGTCTCGCAGACCTCGGCAAGCCCCGCCCCGCAGTAGACACCCGCGGCTTCGGGGGTCAGCAGTCCTTCCATGGCGCAGGCAATACCGTTACAGCCTGTGGTCAGCACGATCACGTCGTTTTTGATCAACTCCTTGACCACTGCGATATGGCCTTCGTTGTGTTTTGTCCGGGCGTTGTTACAGCCCACCACGCCGGCAATACCGCGGATCCGGCCGTTGATGATGTTGTCATTTAATGTATAATAATCGCCGCGGAAAGTGCCGCCCAGATGGTACTGGATGGATTCCACGCCAAAGCCGGCGATCTGGGTGGCTTTCTGCCTGGGAATCATGACGTCGGCGCCGCGGTTTTCAAAGTTGTCAATGGCCATCTTGACGATGCGCTTGGCATCTTCCATGGCATAGTGCTCGTCAAACTCGATGTGGATAACGTTGTCCTGCTCCATCTTGGCAATGGGATGAGTGGTGATCAGCTTGGTATGGAAGCACTTGGACACATTGGCCAGGTTCTGGAAAATGCACTGGACGTCAACAACCATGGCATCGCAGGCGCCGGTGATAATGGCCAGTTCCTGCTGCATAAAGGTGCCTGCCGGCGGAATGCCGTGCCGCTGGAGAATTTCATTGGCTGTACAGCAGATGCCGCCGAGCTGGATCCCCTTGGCGCCTTTTTCCTTTGCATAATCGAGCATTTCCTTGGACTGGCTCGCAGCCACGATCATCTCGGAAAGTACCGGCTCATGTCCGTGCACGATAACATTGACGTGATCCTCCTTCATGATGCCCAGGTTGGCCTCGGACTGTAATGGATAAGGTGTGCCAAAGAGGATGTCCTGCAGATCTGTGGCCAGCATGGATCCGCCCCATCCGTCCGCCAGCGCTGCACGGGTGCCCTGCTTCATGAGGTTTTTGTAATCCTGGTCCACGCCCATGTGCGTCCGGTGCATGATTTCCACGATTTCCCGGTCAATGTTTCTGGGCTTAACCCCCTGCTTTTCCCACTTTTCGTATAGCGGTTTCGGGGCCCGCTTGAGGCCAAGCAGTTCCCCCTCGGGCTTGCCCCATTCGGCAAGGGCCTTTTCACCGACTTCCACGGCGATTTCAGCATGGTCCCGATCGCTGGTTTCCCCGTCAACTTCCACGGTAGTGGCGATGTCCATTGCTTCTGCCACCTGGACCAATTTGTCGGTATCCTTGATCCGGTAATCATCGTTTTCCTTACGGGCGGCTGACAGAAAAACCTCAGCCACGTTCCGCCCGTGATCCGAGTGGGCGGCTGCCCCGCCTGCGATCATCCGGATGAAATTCCGGGCGGCAATGGTATTGGCGGTTGCGCCGCAAAGACCCTTTCGGGTGTCTTCGCCCTCGATGCCGCTTTTGGGCAGCGGCAGCCGGCAGGGCCCCATGCCGCAGTTTTTGCAGCAGGTACCCTGGGCTCCGATATTGCAGGGCTTCATGCTTTCAGCGCGATCAAAAATCGTATCCACGCCCATTTTCTGGGCCCGCGCAATCATTTCCCGGGAAGCGACATCAATGGTCGCCGCCTGGGGATCAGCCACTTTTTCCTTTTTCGGGGCTGTTTTTTTCTCTTTTTCTTCTGCCATCAGAGGTTCCTCCTCTTATTTCAATTTATATTCGGCAAACTTGTATCTCGCGCCAGCTCCGGGTTCGCCGCGGATGTATTCGGGGCGGATGCAGCGTATGCCGCTTATGCCTTTGTATTACAGGTTATAATATCTTCAGGCCCGCCGGTGAATCCGGTCGAGCCGCTCCACGATCTTGTCGAGGTGCGATTTCTGGTCCTGGGCCGGGGTAAGCGCTTCGGGCTTTTCCCTGGCGGCCTCGCGCTTCTTATGCAGATCTTCACGCTCCTTGGCCCTCTTTTCACGAAGTTTTTTCTCTTCTTCTTCGCGCTTGGCCCGCTCTTCGGCCTCGGCTTTTTTCTTGGCCTCTTCTTCGGCCCTGGCCTTTTTCTCCTCTTCTTCCTTCTGCTTCTTGGCTTCTTCTTCCTTGCTCTTGGCCTCGGCTTCGGCCTTGGCCTTGGCATCTTCCTCTGCCTTCTTCTTGGCCTCTTCTTCAGCCTTGGCCTTGGCGGCCGCGTCTTCTTCAGCAGGCTTTGCCGCCTTCTCCTCGGCGGCCGGCTTGGCCTCTTCCTTTTTGGGCGCTTCCTTCTTGGCCTCGGCCTTCTTCTCCGCCTTCTTGGGTTCAGCCTTCTTTTCTTCCTTCTTTGGAGCCGCCTTCTTTTCATCCTTCTTGGGCGCCTCCTTTTTCTCTGCCTTCTTTGGCGCGGCCTTCTTTTCTTCCTCAATGGTCAGATCCGGCTCAGGCGCCATGGCTGCGAAATCAATATCGACATCGGCAAGCTGCTTATTGATGGCGGCAATCTCCTCGGCAGAGCCGCCTTCCATGATCAGGTCGATAAACGCTTTGACCATGCGGATAGACTCCGGATGCCGCATAATCAGGATGTCTGAGCCGGCCATCAGATAAGTGACCGCCCCGACGGCTTCCATGAGAATGCCGCGTCTTTCCGGATCGCCCAGCTCAGGGGCATCGTCTGCAGTCTGGTTGGCTTCCTTGCAGCGCCAGACCTCGTTGCCCAGATTGTTGATGAGGGGGTACTGGAGCTTGTCATCACCCTGGAGAAGTGCGGCCATCTTGATTCGCTCCATGACCGAATAGGAATATTCCATGCCGTAGCCCAGACCGCCTGTGGTGGGGTCGATGAGTATCCGCTCAGTGGGCACGCCGAGGTTTTCGAGCAGGATGTTTACCTGCTTGGCCAGATTGACATCAATGGGGGATGAGGCGATCACGGTGTGTCCGTAGGCCATGGCGCTTGCGCCGATGCCCTTGTGGTTGTCGTCTTCAACCGGACCCAGAATCAGGTTTTTGCCCTCAAAGGACTCGGACACTTTTTTCAGAACCTCTTCATCTTTCTGAACATTGGCGGTTCCCCAGAGAATCAGGGGGACGTCAATGGAACCGAGCACTTTTTCCACGGTTTTGACAATGTCATCAGGGCTTGCGTCCTGCCCGTTGGGATCGGCGCTTTTAAGCTGCAGCACGATCATTTCCGCGCCGTATTCTTCCACGCATTTTTTTGCCCATGCAGCAGGATCTGAAAGTACGTCTTCAAAAGGCTTTTTGGCGGGCTCGGACCAGTCGGTCGGTTCCAGGTCCCAGATTTCCATGGCAATCCTGGGTTTATTGGGCATCTCCCCTTCGAATGCATAAAGCGGGAGACAGCCTTCGCCACCGACCGTTACAGCCTTGTCACCTTTGCCAAGGGTAATCGGCCTGATGCTGCCTGCATAGGTTTCTTTAAAAATTTCGAAGCCCAATGTTACCTCCTTATTCTTATACGATTGCGGTTAAAGCGGTATCCTTTCACGGTATTTCCATAAGGGAGAATTTCCGATTCATCCCTGTTCCAGCCCACTGCCGATTGGTTGCCCCTGTCGGAAATCCAATTCGCGGGACAAGATACACCCCGCCCGCTATTATTATTCCAGATATAAAAGGTGATTTTAATATCAGAAAAATATGATTTGTCAATAATTATAGATACGATTTTTTAATCGCACGGGTCTCCGTCTCCTCCCGGGCTTACTGGTCCAACTGTTTCTTTCGCTCCTCGAGCCGCGCCTTTAATCTGGGAAACAGATCCTGCTCGGTATGCGGCAAAAACAGCGCGGCAACATAATTGTCCATAAAAGACTGGGTCTCGGAAAGCTCAAAATTGGTCATGTTATTCAGGGTGGCCACCACGTCTCTTCTGATGCTGTTGGTCAGCGCGCTCATCCGGGCGCCCATCAGCGATCCGTTGCCGATAAAGGTCACCTTTTCCGGATCGAGTTCCGGCAGCAAACCGATGGTCATGGTTTTTTCAAGATCGATGTAGCTGCCGAATCCGCCGGCCATAATAATGCGGTCCAGGTCGTGGATGGAAAGTCCTACTTCGGCCAGCAGCGTCCGGCAGCCGCTGTATATCGCGCCCTTGGCCCGGATCAGGTTGTCAATATCGATCTCGGTGAGCACCACGTCCCGGTCCACACCGGAAACATCCGAGTATGCCAGCACGTACTCGTAGACCCCGTCTGTTTCCCTTATCCTGGGGGTGTCCAGGTCCCGGTTGAACTTCCCCCGGCTGTCGATGATGCCCATTTCAAACATGGTGGCCACGCAGGTAATCAAGCCGCTGCCGCAAATACCCCTGGGCCGGACATTTCCGATCGTGACGTTCATCGGCTCCAGCGTGGCCGGATCAATGGAAAAATCCTCGATCGCGCCTTCGGCGGCCCGCATGCCCAGCTTGATCCCGCCGCCTTCAAAGGCGGGGCCGGCCGAGCAGGCCGCGCACACCAGCCAGTCCTTGTTTCCGATGACCACCTCGGCATTGGTGCCGATGTCCATGTAGAGCGTCAGTTCTTCGTCATTATACATTCCCGACCCCATGACGCCGGCCACGATGTCTCCGCCCACATAGCTCGAAACCTGGGGATAGACCAGGGCGGTGACGTGCTCCGGCAGATCCAGGCCGATTTCCACGGCCTTGAAAGGCGGATAAATATTGGCAGCCGGTACATAGGGAGATCGCCGGATATATCTGGGATTCACATTTAAAAACAGCTGGGTCATGGTGGTATTGCCGGAAAAAGTGATGGTGGAGATTTCATCCTTTTCCACGCCGGATTGTTTGACGATCTTGCCGATCACGGAATTAATCGTGGAAATGGCAAGAGAATG
>JAIPEJ010000116.1 GCA_021737225.1 Desulfobacteraceae bacterium | reverse complement strand
CGGATGGTTTCATAAATCCGGGGGGCGCCGAACATGAAATGCGGCCCGATCTCCTTTAAATCCGCCATGGCGGTTTCCACCGATTCCGGGAAATTGATGGCAATGCCCGTGGCCATGGCCACCCCGAAGGAGTTCATCTGCTCGCCGATCCAGGCAAAGGGCAGAAACGACACATATTCGTCGGTCTGGTCCAGCGGGTCGACCTCTGTGAGCTGCAGCCCCATGTTGATATAATTGCGATGGCTCAGCATGGCGCCCTTGGGAAGACCGGTGGTACCCGAGGTCAGGCAGAAATGACAGGTGTCATCCGGGCTGCCCTCGTCCACAAGCTTTTCGAACAACCCTGAATCCTGCTGATGCGCCGCATCGCCCAGTGCATAGAGGTCATCGATGAACATGAACCAGTCATCGGACTTGTAGCTGCGCATTCCTCGGTCGTCTTCATAAATGACCTTTTTGACATTCGGAATCCGGTCCCGGACCTCCAGGAGCTTGTCCACCTGTTCCTGGTCGTTGCAGAAAACCACGGTGACATCCAGGGAATCGATGATCTGGCCGATTTCATCCGGCAGGGTGGTCTGGTAAATGCCGGCGGAAATCCCGCCCAGGGCCTGGGCGCCAATGGCCACGAAAAGCACTTCCGGAATATTGTCACTGATCAGGGCGATCTTGTCCTGCTTGCCGAAGCCGAGTTCTCTGAGTCCCAGCCCGGCCCTGCGGGTATAATCGTAATACTGATTCCAGCTGTAGGGAATCCAGCGGCCGAAATCCTTTTCCCGCAGCGCGGTCCTCTCGCCGCTTGTGTTGACCCGCCAGCGAAGCAGTTGCGGAATGCTGTATTCAAGCAAATGATCTCTGTTTTCCATACCCGATTACTCTTCTTCCCCGATATAAGCCTCGATTACTTTGGGATTGGAAGAGACCTGTTCGGCGTCCCCCGAGCCGATCACTTCCCCGAAATCCAGTACATAGATCTGATCCGAGATATCCATGACCACGCCCAGGTCATGTTCGACCAGAACGATCGTAATGCCCCATTCATTTTTCAGATCAAAGATAAAGCGGACCATATCCTCTTTTTCCTCGATATTCATGCCCGCCATGGGCTCATCGAGCAAAATCAGCTGCGGCGCCAGGGTCAGCGCCCGGGCCACCTCCACCCGTTTCTGCACCCCGTAGCTCAGGTTGCCCACCACGCTTTTGCGGTAGGCCTCCAACTCCATAAAATCGATCACCTTTTCCACGTGCGCCCGGTTTTCCGCCTCCACGCGCGAGGCCTTGCCGATAAAAGAAAATGCGCTCAAAATGCCGTATTGAAGATTCTTGTGGCGCGCCAGCATGAGGTTGTCGAGCACGGATAATCCCCGGAACAGCTCCAGGTTCTGAAACGCCCTGGCAACGCCCAGTTTTGAAACTTGGTGGGGCGAGGATTTTGTCAGGCGCTGGTAATTGTACTGAATTTCCCCCCTGGTGGGATGATAAAAGCCGGAAATGCAGTTGAGCAGGCTGGTTTTTCCCGCGCCGTTGGGCCCGATCACCGAGGTGATCAACCCGGATCCGATTTCCATGTTAACGGATGAAAGCGCATGCAGGCCGCCAAAGGTGAGCGTGACATCTGAAACATTAAGCGTGGCCATAAATCAGTCCCGATTTCTGGATGGTGAACATTGTTTATTGCCTGGTTCGAAAATGACCCGGATCAGGCAAAAAGTCAAGCAGACAGAATAGCGGTAAAACAGCGGGTTCTACCCACTATTTTTCCAGGGACAACAGGTGCGCCCGCAAATTGATCTTCCTGTTTTTTATCTGTAATTTGGTCCGAATATTATGTCGGTGAAACAGCACCGTGTTCTTGGAAATCACGAGCAGGTCGGCGATCTCCTTGTTGGTCTTGCCCGCCTTGATCAGGTCTGCCACGCGGATCTCCATGGGTGTGAGGTTGCCCATTTCATCAGTAAGCCGGTTGATAAACGGGGAGACGATGTTATTGAGGTTGGTTTCCAGGATCTGCAGGAGGGTATCTTGCCGGGTATCAAGGCGGGTATTTCGCACTTTTTCCAGGTAGGGTGCCACGAGCTCTTCCACGTTTCTGCGCACCATCTGAATCAACTCCTGCTTGTCCTCTTCCCGCTGCTTGAGCAGCACCCGCAGGGCGGTGTTGACCTCTTCGAGATGCTGGGACTGAGCCCGCAGATCCTTTTGATGCTTGCGAAGGGATTTTTCGGCGCGCTTGCGCTCTTCGACCTGCTCCTCGAGTTCCCGGTTGGCGCGCTCGAGCTCGGCCGTGCGTTCGGCAACCAGTTCTTCGAGCTGGTTGCGGTAGGTCTGCAGCTCTTTTTCCGCCTGCTTCTGGGCGCTGATATCGCGCAGTATCACGATATTTCCGGCAGGCCTGCCGTCGGCACCCCGATACAGCGTGGAACTGAGCTGCACGTCGAGCACCTGCCCCTGTTTTGTCAGCCGGCGGGTTTCAAACAGATTGATTTTCTGCCCGGAAAGCATTTTTTCAATGGCGTCCCGGGTTTCGGGCCAGCTTTCCTCGGGCACGAAGTCAATCTGCTTGCCCAGCAGTTCATCGCGCGACAGGCCGAAGGTCTGCTCAAAAGCCGGGTTCACGTAGGTGGCCACCCCTTTCATGTCATAGACCACGATGGGATCCGGAGAAGACTCCAGAAGGGTCCGGTAGCGGGCTTCGCTTTCACGGAGCACGGATTCGGCGCGCTTACGCTCGGAAAGCTCGCGGCGGACATCAGCGTACAAGCGTGCTTTTTCAAGTGCAATCAGTGCCAGGGCGGCAAAACGTTCCAGGACCGTAATATCCTCCTGTGTAAACCGCTCGTGCCCGTCCACGTGGGCAAGCCCGATTACCCCGACCACGCCGTCATCGGATTTCAGGGGAATACCGACGATGGACCGCAGGGCATCAAGGTTTTTGTCCGGAATGCGTCCTTCCCAGCATTGATAATCATCCACCAGAAGCGGGGCCTCGTCCTTCCAGACACGCCCGCCCATGCCTTCGCCCACTGCGACCCGCCTGCCCAGCTGGTTTTTGAAAAATCCCATCCCCATCTGCATCTGCATCGTTTCGCCGCCGGCTTCCCGCAGATAGATGTATCCGTGCTCGGTCCCGGTCAGGGACGCGGCCCGGTCCAGGATATTTTCAAGCAGTTCTTCCTTGTCCAGCTTGTCAATCAAGCCCAGGGAGGTCTCATGCAGGGCTTCAAGGTAGGCTTTCTGGCGGTAAAACGCGCTCTCTGCAATCTGGCAGCGCTCGGCTTCCCGGCCCAATGCCGCCACCTGGTGCTGTAATTCTTCGTAAGAAGGATCGGCGATCATGGTGCAGTCCGGTGCGATGCTTGGATAGAAGGTTTCCGACTGGAACGTTGGTTATAAATATTAACACATACAACAATCCAATGCAACGTTTTTACTAGCGCACTTCACGAGGAAGCAAAGTGGGGCCCGTACAGGAAATAAATTCGAAATTCGAAGCACGAATATCGCACGTTAGTATCCCGTAAGGGATAAACAAATTCTAATGACCAAAATTCAAAACCCCGCGTTCGCATCCCGTAAGGGATAAACAAATGCAAAAAATGGCACAACAGCCGGAAAAACCGGCCATATAAGGACCTATTTTACTCTCCGGTTGTCCGGGAAGCTTTCCGGGAATAGATGAGATAAACTCTCGGGACGGTTGGACAGGGCGAAACGAAGCAAAAAATCGTGCAACCGGGGCTATCGGAGGCTTTCCGCGGCCAGTTTGCCGGCGGCCTCTCCGGTTGCCATACAGCACCCGATGACCCGGGTCGAGGCAATCGCCCCGGAATCCGCGCTGATGGATCTGCCGGCCATGAACAGGTTTTCGATTTCGGCAGATCGCAGGCAGCGCCCGGGGATTTCATAATACTGCCCCCCGGCCGGGTAGTCTGCGGAAAAATGCCCGTTTTCATCCCATTGCTCCACGGGCCAGCATCCCCTGGCTGCCGCATCGGAAAATTTTGCCGCAGAAAGCACGTCGGGGTTGGTAAGCACATAGCCCCCCCGGCCCCGGGCGCCTTCCCGGTGCAGCACCGGACTGGATTCATCCGGAGTGGTGCAATTTTCAAACCCGCTGAAACACCGCCGAAAAAATCCGATCAGATGGGCCTTGATGGCATTGGCCCTTTGCGCAAGTTCCTGTTCCGGTATCTGCGCATCGGTTTTCACCAATGACCCGAGATTGAGCTTGACCAGAAGCGTACCCGGATCCGGGGACGGCAGAAAATCCACATAATCCGCCCCGGGCGGCAAATCTCCGTCATCCACCCCATGCCGGATCATCATTTGCCAGCGGACCGCCGGAAAGCCGGAAATTTCGTTGATCCTGACATTATACAAGGGGAAGGTGATTGCAGGTACCTGCCGGGCAATATCCGGAAAAAGCAGCCGGGCGCCGGCGGCACGGCAGACAACCGCATCGCCGGAGGCGTCCACCACCGTGCGGGGTTGAACCCGGTATACCTTGTCGTCTGCGGTATACGTGAGCAGTGCAATCCGTTTTCCGGAAACCGCCGCCTCGCAGAATCGCGCTTCGCAGCGCACCTCAAGATTGGCTTGATCTTCCAGGAGCCTGCGCGCGGCAGCGGAAAAACTTTCCGGGCAAAACGGCAGCACCCAAGCCCGGCCCATCTGAAAGGGTCCTTCCACACCGTCAAGATCCGTCAGCAACCCGGCAAATTCCCGGGCAAAACCGTCATGAAGCATCTCCGGAAGCCCGGATCCCGGCCGGCTTTTATACAGCCCGCACAGGGTGGTCATATACCCCTTGACCGGGATGCCGCCGATAAAGGGGGCCTTTTCCAGCAGCACGGTTTTGCGTCCGGCTCGTGCCGCGGCAACCGCGGCCGCAATGCCCGCAGGGCCGCCCCCGATTACCACCGCATCCACCGATTTCATGACGCCCGCCTTCTCATGTACTTCCCGTAATTCTCAATATCCTGCCAGCAGGGAATCACGCGGGAACGCGCCAGAAACCACTGGATCACCCTGACAGTGACTGAATTCCAGTCCGTGGGGGTGCTCCAGGTGGGATCCCGCCTGGCCAGCCGGTCCAGCCGCATGACCGGATCATCGTGCTGAAGATCGGGGGACAGGTAAAAACAGGGCGCCAACAACGGGGTCTCCGGGGCCACGCATCCCTGCCCGCAGGCAATATCATACATTGAGGTGTGCGCGTAAATCCGGATGCCCAGGGAGGCAAACACGGCATTGGCTTTTCCGAACCGCCGGAGATTTTGCCGTGTCTGCTCCCAATCATCATAATTTTCGCCCGGACCGCCAAAGAGAAGAAAAACCGCAAAAGGCAGACCGGCCCGATCCAGGGCCTGGTAGGTACGCTCGATATCCGCCAGGGTAAATCCTTTTTTCAGGTTGGCCAGCATTTTTTCGGTTGCCGCATCCAGTCCCAGCTCAATGCCCGCACACCCGGCGGCCTTGAAAAGCGCGGCCAGCTCGTGATCCAGCCCCGAAGGGTTACAATAGGCCAACCACCGGATTTTCAGGTTGCGCCGGAGGATTTCCTCGCACACAGCCGCTGCATGGGCGGGCGGAAAATTAAACACCCCGTCTACAAAGAAAAAATCCGACCTGCCCGTGTCCCGGACGATTTTTTCCATTTCATCCACGCACTGGCCAGGGGGCAGGAATCGCAGCCTGCGGCCTTCCAGGGCCGGATAGCTGCAGTAAATGCATTCAAACGGACATCCCCGCTTGGTCTGGACCGCCACAAACCCCCCGCTGGAAAAGTACTTGGCAAAGTCGATGCGTTCATAGGCCTGCACCGGCAGGTCTGCCGGCGACGGGCCGAAATCCGGCGGATTTGACCGCCATCTGCCGTTTTCGCGCCACCAGAGGCCGGAAACGGATGCAAGCCCCGATTGATTTTCCAGTGCGGACAAAAACGCCGGCAGGCTGCGTTCGCCTTCCCCAACAATGGCATAATCCGCCCCCAGATACGCGGTCAGCTCCGCCGGGGCGACTGAAACCCCGCTGCCGCCGATCACGATCGGGGCCCGGCAACAGCGCCGGATCGTTTCCACGATGCTGCGGTCGGCGTAAAAATATGCATGGGGCTGCACGTATGCGCAGTTGTCCAGGTTCCGGATGGACAGGCCGATAATATCCGGGCAAAAACGCCGAATCGCGTTTTTGATGGCGCGCCGGATGCTGCGGGCAAAGCACAGATCCAGAAAGTCGACCTCGTGGCCGGATTTTCGCAGCGCGGAAACCACCTTGGCCGCACCGATGGGTGCTACGGCAAAAGGGGATTTCTCCCGATTGGTGGAAATCATCAGGACTTTCATGTCTCCTGCCCCGACAAAAGCTGCTTGCCGACCGCCGCAAGAAAGCTTTCTGCTTCATCCGGTGCAATCATGGACTCCACGTAAACCAGGCTGATGTGCAGACAGTCGGAAAAGGTATAAAACACAATGCCCATGCCCGGGGGCACCACCACCGTGGGCACATGCTGCAGCGATGTGACGCCATGTCCCATGAACTCATATAAGAATGCGGGGGCAGCTCCCGGGTTGGCAAAAACCAGGGAGGCGATTTCCCCGGCAAATGCCTTGCGGATTTTTGCCGCATACATCCGGGCGGGGATAAAACGGGCCAGTTCCATGGCGCAAGTATTGGATTCGATCAAATCCTGGCGAACCGCCGCCTGGGTCTGCTGCTTAAAGGATTCCAACACGGCATCAAACTCCGCAATCCGTTCGGGTGCAAATCCGCACAGCAGCGTGGCCGCCTGATTGGTAAATACCGGCAGGTTCGTGCCTTTTTTCCGCAGGTTCACCGACATGGGCACCACGTAGCCGGAAGAACTGATCTGCCGTGCCTGCAGGAATTGATGGAACTGCGCCATGGCAGCGGCGATATAAAAGGCCGAGGCATTTAAAAACCCGCCCCGCTGCTCTGCCAGCCCCTGGATCGTCTCGGTCTGGGCGGGCGAAAAAGAAACAACCCGGTAGGCAAATCTCGGGGCAATGGATCTGCGGGCACGGGTATACAGGGAAACCGGCGGACGGACAGCCAGTTCGTCCACCCGCGCAAAGGATTTTCCGGCCTGCGGCAGCTTGGCGCCTGCCGGCAGGCGCTCGGTGTAGCTGCCGGAAAGCAGCTCCGCCTGGGTGTATTGATCCGCACCCTGCACGGATTTTCCGATGATGCCCAGCAGGTACTGCGCGCCGCTGACATCCATGAGCATGTGCGACCACGTCATGATCACTTCCGTGTCCCCGGCTTTCGTATGAACCAGGTCAAAGCGCACAAGCTCCCCGTTGCAGGTGTCAAGCGGGCAATTTAAAATATCGGTCCGGATACGATGCAGATCGTTTTCATCTCCGGGCTCATGGCAACGGATCCGGGGGTATGCCGGTTTGTCCGCAGACGGCAAGTGCCAGCAGGGATCCCACGGGCGCAGCCCCCTTTTGATCCTTGCAGCCAGCATTGGAAAGCGCGCCCGGATCGCATGAAGGCGGGATTTTAATCTAGACCCGGACAGCCGGCCGGAAAGGCCAAGCACGATCTGGGCCTGGTTGCCGGCAAACCCGAGCCGCCGCATCTGGTGGTCAAAAGCCAGCATCATGCAGTCCGCGCCGTTTAGCGGCACTTTATGGGTTTTGCTGAAGCGCATCAATTAATCCGGCCATGTTTTTGACGCTGCTCATCCGGTCTTCGTTTATCTCGGCTTCCGGAATCCGCAGTCCGAAGGTTTTTTCAATAAAGACCAGTATCCGCAGCAGGGAAAAGGAGTCCAGTCCCGCGGCAATCAGGTGCGTCTCGGCGCAAATTTCCACGCCCGGATCAAAAATCTCGTTTTTCAGAAAGGCCAGCAGCGCTTCTTCAATCTCTTCAAACCCCATATCACCCATCACTATGGCCGGACAATCTTACCGGTGGCCGGAGTTTTTTCAATATAATCCGTAAAATCAATATGTTCCGGAACCTTGTAGGTTGCCAGGTTCCGCCGGCAGAAAGCCTTTAACACGGCTGAATCCACTTCTGCCGCGCCATTGTACAGTACCACCCTGGCGGCCACGATCTGGCCCAGACGGTCATGCTTCCGGCCGTATACACACGATTCGGCCACATCCGGATGCCGGTTGAGCTCGGCTTCCACTTCCCGGGGAAAGACCTTCATGCCCGCCGTGTTGATCACGTGGTTCTTCCTGCCGTACAGGTACAAGTATCCATCCGCATCAAGCCCGCCAATATCGCCGGTTTCAAACCATCCGTCCGCCAGCGCGGATCTGTCGTCTACCCAGGGATCAAAATAGGCATCAAAAAAACCGGGACCGCGAAAAAACACCTCCCCGCAAGTCATGCCGCCGCCGCCCGGATACGCCTGCGGGTTTTTGATGTGCACCTGATAATCCGGCAGCACGGGGCCCACGGAATCCGGTTTTTCCGCAGGCCGGTCCGTGTTGATGCAGACCAGCCCGATTTCGATGATCCCGTAAGCCTGTGCCAGGGGGAGCTGAAAACGACGGTAAAACCGCTCGTGAATCCACCCGGCAAGCCCGCTGGCAGTGGAAATGGCCA
>JAIPEJ010000115.1 GCA_021737225.1 Desulfobacteraceae bacterium | reverse complement strand
CTTCGGCAGTGCCATCAGGACGGCCGGGGCGTGGCACTGACACACTCGAACTGCGTGCTCACGTTTGCCGACACCAAGCGGGTGGTGGGCGATTTTTACAACAAGGCGGCACAAAACCCGAACACCGATATTTCCAATCCGGTTTGCTACCCGGAGGAAACAATGGCCCACGTTCCGGCGGCATTCCGGGTCCGGTCCTACGGCTGCGGCAGTCCCGTGCTCGACGCCGCCCCGGCCGCCGGCCAGACAGTGGTGGACCTGGGTGCGGGCGCCGGCCTGGAATGCTTTATCGCCGCCCGGCAGGTCGGGAAAAACGGGCACGTCATCGGAATCGACATGCTCGATGAAATGATTTGCCGGGCCGAAAAGGCCGCCGAAGCCGTTGCGCAAAACCTGGGCTACAGAAACGTGCACTTTGAGAAAGGCTTTCTCGAAGAAATTCCCCTTGCAGACCAAACCGCGGACCTGGTCATTTCCAACTGCGTGATCAATCTTTCCGAAGACAAGCGCAAAACGTTTTCCGAGATGATGCGGGTTTTAAAACCCGGTGGGCGGATCGTGATTGCAGACGTGGTCACGGATGCGCAGATGCCTCCGGAAATCGCAAACAATGAAAAGCTGCGCGGCGAGTGCATCGCCGGTGCCATGCGCCAGGAGTATCTTGTGGCCATGCTCGAGGACGCGGGATTCGGCCGGATTCAAATCCTGAAGCGCTTTTTTTACCGGGAAGTGCAAAATCACGCCTTTTATTCGCTGACCTACAGCGCCCGCAGGCCCGGGGCCGCGGAAAGCCGCCGGGTGATCTACCCGGGCCCCTATACCGCGGCGGTCACAGACAGCGGAGAAGTGCTGCTCCGGGGCCGGACGTACACCGTTGCCTGGCCATGGCCCGCGCATAAAGATTCTTCCGTGCTGGTACTCGACGAGCAGGGCAATGCCGAAAACCTTTCTTCAGAAAACACCTGCACCTGTTACACGCCGCCGGAAAAAACCCGCGCCCCGGCTCCGGATCTTCAAATCAAATCCGCGCCGCCCGCCGCCCTGTATCCGCACGGCGGCGAACTGCCCCACCCGGTGGACTGCATGCAGTGCGGAAAACCACTGGTATACCTGGACCGGGAAGAACCCCGGACCTGCGCGTTCTGCGGGGATACCGGCCGGGCCAACGCCGTCTGCGAGGACGGCCATTTTGTCTGCGATGCATGCCACGCCCGGGATGCGGCCGGAATCGTCAGCCAGATCTGCAAGCACACGAATCAGGCAAAGATGATCCCGCTGCTTGACACCATTCGCAGTCACCCGGCTTTTGCCGTTCACGGCCCTGAGCATCATTTTGCCGTGCCCGCCGTAATCGTGGCCGCCTTTGGCAACATGGGCGGAAACATCTCGGATAAAGACATTCAAACCGCCATGGATCGCGGCCGGTCGGTTCCGGGCGGGGTCTGCGCCTTCTGGGGCACCTGCGGCGCGGCCGTGGGCGTGGGCATCGGATTCGGGGTTATTCTGCAGAGCAACCCCTTAAAGCCCGATCCGCGCCAGATGGTCCAGAAGGCGGTGGGCGCAATCATCGGTGAAATTGCGGAAACCCGGGCGGGCCGGTGCTGCCGGCGCGAATCCTATACGGCACTGATCCATGCGGCCCGGTGGTCCGGACACATCCTGCCGATCGCCCTGGAAGCCGGAGAAATCCCGGAATGCAGGCAGCAAACAGCCAACCGGGAATGCATCCGGCAGGCCTGCCCTTACGCCGTGGCAACCCGGCAATCCCTTGCCGCGGAAATGCAATAGCACCCGATGTCTGCAGTTTTCCGATTTTGGGCTTGATTCCCCGAATGCGCCGTGGAATGATCAGCCCGCATATGACCGGCGGCCCGTTTTTCTATCCGCTGTTTTAAAACTGATGCATTCACGGAAACCCGCACATGACCTCATCCCGAGTCCAAAGGCAGGCAGACGGCAGAATTCCGCTGCGGATCCAGGGCGTCTTCATGACCCTGCTGGGGGCCTTTTGTTTTTCCCTGGTACCCATATGGGTGCGCGCCATTGAAGCCTACACCCCGGTGAGCATTGTCTTTTACCGGGCCTTAATCGGTATCTGCCCGCTTCTTTTATGGACCATGCGGAGTCCGCAGATGCGCGCCCGGGCTTCGGTAACCCGGCTGGACTGGAAATACCGGCTGGTCCTGCTCGGGGTGGGGCTTTCCATGTGCGGCACCGCATCCACGTATTACCTGGCCATCATGAACACCTCGGTGGCCAAGGCGGTACTGCTGCACTACACCGCACCGATCTATGTCGCCATCATCAGCCCGGTGCTGCTCAAGGAAAAAAATGCCCCCCTGACCTGGTTTGCCGTGGGCGCGGGCCTGCTGGGAACAGCCCTGATCACGGAGCCTGCAACCCTGTTTACAGCGGATCCCGATGAGATCATCGGAATCATCAGTGCCGCGGTATCCGGGCTGTGCCTGTCCGGCGTGTTTCTGTTCGGCCGGTTCCTTGCCGGTCACCTGCCGTCCCAGGTCCGCACGCTCTGGGGGTGCATAATCGTGGCGGTGCTGCTTTTGCCCTGGGGCCTCCGGGTACCGGCCGGGTATTTCTGGCAGAATCTCCCGTGGCTCTGCCTGCTCGGAACCGTTTCCCTGGCGCTGCCGTATACCCTTTTTTTCAAGGGGCAGAATTACATCTCCGCCCAGGCGGCTTCGCTGATCTCCTTGTTTGAACCGGTTTGCGGAATCGGCATCGGATTTCTGTTTTTCGCGGAAAAACTCACCCTGACCGGATCCCTGGGCGCGGCCATCGTGCTGTTTAGCATCTATATCGCCAGCCGCAGATAACCGGATTGCACTTGTTGAAACAATTGAACGGCGCGGTGGGGATGTGATATTCTGAAACTGCTTATTCAAGGATTTCACGGGATCTGCCAGCAGGAGCGCTTGCCGGGATGCAGACAGCGATCTCCATAATCGGGGGAAACATTGCCGGGCTTTCGGCCGCCTACCACCTGGCCCGCCGGGGATTCCGGGTGACCGTATACGAAGCCCGCATCTGGAACAAGCCCTGCGGCGGTGCGATCAGCTGGGAGTTTGTCAGATACCTCAGACAGGCCCTGGGCATCGCGGCGGCGGGAACCGGTCATTTCCTGCCCGAGATCCGGCTTTCCTTCAAACACGGCCCGCCCCTGGACATGGCCGGCTTTTTTGCAGTAACCCGGCGGCGGGAACTTCAGCAGCAGCTCATCGGGCGCCTTGAAGCCGAACCCAACATCGACTTCGTTTTCAAACGGGTCTCGATTTCCGAGCGCAGCCTGTTCACCCCCCAGACAGTCCTTTCCGCGGGTTTCAGCGGCTTTACCCGGCAGGTCCTCCGGAAGGACTGGCATCGCATGGCCAGGGGAACCATTTTCCGGTTTGACGGGCACATCAGGACCGGAGCCCTGCCCAACCGCCACCTTATGGCCTTTGACAAGCAGATTGGCGGATACGGGTGGGTGTTTGTCGGAAAAAACGGCCATGTCAACATCGGCGCGGGCGGCATGGCCGGGCGGGAAAAAATCCGGCGGTGGTATGAAAATTTTTTGACGGCACTGCCCGGAAAGCACGGCTATGATATCCGCCCGGCCGACCCGGTGCCGGACTGCTGGAAGATACCGGTGCTGTACAAAAACTGGCGCCACCCGGTCTGCTTTTCCAGGCTCGGCGTGGAGTTCATCGGCACCGGGGACGTGCTCGGGCTCGCCCACCCTGTCATCGGGGCGGGCATTGAGCCGGCATGGCTGTCCGGACGACTGCTGGCGCAGTGCGCCGACCCGCAGTCCGGGCGCATCAATACCCGCCAATACGCCCGGCTCCTGGAACGCAACCTCCGCCTGACCTGCCGCAGGCCCATGGACCGGGCCCTGACCGCTCTTCTGCAAAGCCCGCTGGTACCCGGCAAGGACTCGCTCGGCTGGCTGGCCGCCCGACTGCTGGCGCCCTACCGGGTCCGGAAGCTCCGCAAATACCCCTGGTTTGCCCCGGTTCACAACAGCCGCCAAAAAACCTGAAGGGACATGTTATCGCCGGGGCCGAATTAATGGGGACCTACGAAACGTCGGGGTCGCGGCTCGAATAATACGCCCACACCCGGGAATATGCGGCCATGGCCTTTTCAGCAGTGTCAAAGAATGGAACACCCGCCTGACAGAAGTCACGGCCGGTATCCGGAGGCATCCCGGGAATGGCCACAATCAGAAAAGGTTTCCCGGATTTTTTCTGCGCACGTATCATGCCCTCCACATACTGGTTATTGGTGTCTTCATCCAGGCCGGAGCCGATGACCGCCACGGCATCCACGCCCGGATCGGCGGCCACCAGATCGGCGGCCTGAATGAAAATATTCATGTCCATGTGCGCGGTCAGACTCACGTCAACGGGATTGGCCAGGCTGGTGCCGGTGGGCGGGACGTGTTCTGCCAGGCGCTGCCGGGTTTGCCCGGAAAGTTCGGCCATCTGCAGGCCATGGCGGCCGGCAGCCTCGGCCGCTGAAACCGCCAGTCCGCCCGGACCGGAAATAACGGCCACGCGGCCGCCCGGTGCAGGAGGCAGCAGGTAGAATGCCATCATCGTATCCACCCACGCCTCCCATCCGAAAACCGTCACTGCGCCGCACTGGTTCATCAGGCCGTGCCATATCCGTTCCGATCCTGCCAGTGCGCCGGTGTGGGAAGACGCCGCCCGGCTCCCTTCCGGTGTCAGCCCCACCCGCCACAGGACCACCGGCTTTCTGGCTGCCGCCGCCTTCAGGGACCGGAGAAAATACGGGCCGTCGCGCACGCCTTCCAGGTAGCCGCCGATCACCTTTGTTTCCGGGTCACAGGCGAAATAGGAGAGGAAATCCGCGCTCTGCAGATCCGCCTCGTTGCCCAGGCTCAGGGCCTTGCTGAAAGCCAGGCCTTTTTCCGGCGCCTGCCGGCCGAGGATGTTGGCCAGGGAACCGGAATGAGAAATCAGGCCCAGGTGACCCGGCTGCCGGGAAAGACCCGGGAAAAAAGAAAGTCCCGTGCGCGGGGCGTAAATCCCCATGCAGTTGGGACCGAACAGTCGCATACCCGCGGCCCGGGCCGTATCCACCATTTCCCGTTCAATCCGGCGGCCCTCTTTTGTCCCGGTTTCCCTGTATCCGGCAGTAAACAGGACCACGCCCCTGACCCCCCTGGCCGCGCACTCCTGCACCACGCCAGGGGCCAGGTGCCTTGCCACCAGAACAATGGCCAGATCCACCGGCGCTTCTATCGCGGAGACGCTGGAATAACAAGGCAACCCGTCAATGTTTTCGGCCTTGGGGTTGACCGGATAAATCGGACCGGGAAAACCCATATCCTGGAGAGCCAGCAAAAAGAGCTTGCCGGTTTTCATGCCCTGGGGCAGGCCGACAATGGCCACGCTGCGGGGCCGGAAAAGCGGATCAATCTCGGCAAACAGGGCGTCTTCCTGTGTCAATGCGGTCTTCCTTCCTCCCGGAATGGCCCGGAAATTCAATTTATCCTTGTACAAACCCAACAAAATCAGTATAAACTGAAATAATGACCTTTCAAAGACATAAAATTTATCCCCGCGTCCTGGAGGACCTGGAAAACCGCTCCACCGTGGGCATGTATTTCTACCTGGTCATCACCCTGGTCGTGCTGGCGGTAAACGGATTTTACCAAAGACATCCCGTGTTTTCCGCCCTTTTTTTACCGCAATGCTCATCATCGCCGGCTTCCGAATTTTCCAGTTTTATCACTTCCGCCGGCTCAATGAACTCAACAAGGATTTCAACACACGGGCCTTTTTTGCCAGCGTTTATGCCACGTCCATCACCTGGGGCATCGGATTGGCCTATTTCATGCTGCAGCCCGGGGAATCTGCCTCCCACCTGGTCATGGTAACCAGTACCGCCGGGCTGACAGCCGGCGGGGTCGTGGCGTTCATCCCCGCATGGCGTGTTTCCGTGCTCTACACGGTATTCATGATCGGTCCGGCGGTGATCACGATGACGATCACGGGCACTCACCTGCCCGTGGTGTTTCTGTTCCTGCTATACGGCCTCTATCTGCCGATCATCGCTTCCAGGGGAAACCGGGAGTACTGGGATGCCCTGGAAAACGAGCATCTGCTCAAGGTCAAGTCCGAGGAAATTGAAAAACTGAGCCGGATCGACGGGCTGACCGGCTTATACAACCGGAAATACTTCGAGGAAATCTTCAACCAGCAGTGGAAAACCGCGGCAAGAAATGTCATCCCCATTTCCATTATCATCGGCGATGTCGACTATTTCAAAACCGTCAACGACACCTATGGCCATCAGGCAGGAGATGCCTTTCTCCAGGAAATCGCCCGCCTTCTGGGCAACATCATGAAAAGGGAAACCGATTTCATCGCCAGGTACGGCGGGGAGGAATTCGTCATTCTCCTGTTAAACCTCGACACAGAGGAAACCCTGAACCTGGCCGAACAAATCCGCTCGGAAATGGAAAACCTGCGGTTTCCTTTTGAAGGCCAGCATATCAGCGCCACTGTCAGTCTGGGTGCGGCATCATGCATTCCCGGCAAACAAAGCCAAAAGGAAGATTTCTTAAAAACAGCCGACGAAGCATTATACCGGGCAAAAAGCATGGGCAGAAATCACGTGATCTTTTCGGATAAAACCGTGAACCCGCCCGATCCGGAAACACGCAATTAGAACCTAAAACAGGTTGTGCAGAAACCATTCAAAAATATCCTCCCCTACCGGTTCGGCAGATGAAAAAGCGCGGCTGCGGCGCCCACGCCCGGAATGCCACGGCTCACGCTCCGGAATCAGCGGCTCGGCCTCGGCATGCCGGCCCGCATTGACCCGCACGCGAACATGCCGGGCTTCTTGCGACCGTTGCGCTTCGTAATTCCGCCGTTTGCCGGAATCGGCCAGCACGGAATATGCTTCCTGAATATCGCGGAATTTACCGCTGTCGCCGCCTCCATGATCGGGGTGATACTGCTTTGCAAGCTGACGGTAGGCGTCCTTGACTTCCTGTTTGCTGGCATCCGGGGAGATGCCCAGGATTGCATAATAACTCTTTGCCATAACCTGTACCCACCTCCTGTTGCCAGGGATTCATTATGGCGAAATCAATTTTTATTTTAGCTAATTACTTGACATTTTTATTATAAACAACCATCACGGCACAGTCAATCCTCCTCATCGCACATCTCGCAGGTGACGTCTTCGAGCATTTCCTCGAAATACCGGATTTCCCGGCGGCGGATCATTTCCCGGATTTCTTCCGGATTGAGTATCTCCGGCTGCTGATGGTAAGTTTTCAGCATCTTGACAATGTCCAGGCGGTCTGAGAGGGCTTTTTCAGACCGGGGGCTTTTGGCGTAGCGATGCAGCTTCATGGCAACTATGAGTTCCGGTTTGAGGATGCGGAGGCTGCGCCCGTTCAGGGTCAACGTATTTGTGGTTTCATCCGGGTTTTCAAGCACGCGGCGCACCAGTTTTGCGGAAATCGGCTTGCTGACCTCGGACAGGAAATCCACGTAAAGCCGGGTTTTGCGGTGACGCAGGCTGTGGCTGGTCG
The DNA here is from genome assembly GCA_021737225.1 of Desulfobacteraceae bacterium. Classification (GTDB taxonomy): domain Bacteria; phylum Desulfobacterota; class Desulfobacteria; order Desulfobacterales; family Desulfosalsimonadaceae; genus Desulfosalsimonas. The sequence continues at coordinate 1,121 of JAIPEJ010000115.1, read as the reverse complement.
AATCCGAGGTTTCAAAAAGCGCCTCCAGCATCTCCAGCTTGTCCGGCGGGATGTCATCGTTTAAAAAATCCGCAAAATCCTGCGCCGGAAGGATGATATCCACGTCAAAGGTCACCCTGGGCTCAACCGGCGGCTGGATATACTTGGAGGCGGCCAGCGCCCCCATGAGCACGGCGTCTTCATAAACGCGCGAAATGTCGATCAACACCCGGTCAAAATTGTTGACCCGGTGGTCTTCGGAAAAATATTCAAGAAAATGCTCGGCCGCGATGAAACATTGCGTCTGATCGCAGGAGACAATCTGCTGGGGCATGGCGCGGCTCCTGTATGCTGAAATTTACGGTTTACGGCTTTGCTGTTGTTTTTATACAAATTTGCAGATCATGACAAATTTTTTGTCAGCAACACCATCAATTGATCCCTTTATAAGAAACCTGCATGTATGATAGCGTATAATGCTTAAAACACAACCGACAACCGCAGAAACAAGGAGGCCGGCATGTCAGATCGCGTCATTATTTACGGAAAAGCGGGTTGACCCTACACGGAAAAAGCTCGTGAAGCTTACAAGGATCACACCTATGTCAACGTCAAAAGCGACAGGGAAAAACTTGACGAAATGCTCAAAGTCTCCGATGGTCAGCGCAAGGTGCCGGTCATTGTGGACGGGGATTCCGTCACAGTCGGCTACGGCGGCTCCTGAGGGGTGTGATGCCTAAGGCCGTGCTGCCTTACATGCATTTGCGAATATCTTCAAAAGCGGTTGAGCATCAACGGTATTGCCCGGGGTCATCAAAAACTTGATATTATGGGAACATACTGCTATGAGAGGAAATCAGTTCGCTGTTACCAGACCAGCGGACAGATGGATAAAACAGGAAATAAGCGGCCATGAAACTCAAGAGCGAGACCATTGACGAGGTGCTTGTCATTACCGTATTGGCCGATGCGCTCGATGCGGGAAACGTCGCGGATTTCAAATCCAGCATCACCCCCCTGCTCGAGGATTCCGGCAAGGTGGCCCTGGACATGAACCGGGTCAAATTCATGGACAGCTCGGGCGTCGGGGCGATGCTTGCGTGCCTGCGCATCCTGCATACCCGGAACGGGGAACTCAAGCT
>JAIPEJ010000114.1 GCA_021737225.1 Desulfobacteraceae bacterium | reverse complement strand
CAGCGGGCGTGCTCATTGTCTTGCTGGCCGCGGCCGCATTGGTGTCCTGGCAGAAAAACGGCGGCTATTCCCGGACGGAAATCATTTCCCCGAAAAGTTCCGCTGAAAACAAACCGGTTTCCGTAACCCGCACAGACGAGGGCTGGTGGGAAAGCCGGCAAATGATATATTACGACATTCCGGCGCGAATCCGGTATTACCTGCCGGAAGCAAGCAAGCCCGCGGCAAAAGACGTCGCCAAAAAGGGATGGGACGAATTTGCGCGCATCGGCCGCGTTTTTAATCCCTCGAATCCGGACTCGGAAACCGGCCGGCTCAATGCGGCCAACAAAACCGACCCGGTTTCCGTATCAGAAGACCTCTTTTGCGTACTTGAACTCTCCGAGCGCATGTGGCAGGCCAGCAACGGGGCTTTTGACCCTACCATGCGCCCTGTGAAAAACCTGTGGGAACAAGCAGTCAAAACCCAGGAGATTCCCGGGGACCGGCGTATCCAAAGCGTGCTTGCCCGCACCGGCTTTTCACATGTTTTGCTCAAGCCCGAACAGAATGCCGTGGTATGCGAAAAAAAGAACCTTACGTTTGATTTCGGCGGCATTGCCAAGGGATTTGCCGTGGACCGGGTAAGAGACGTATTAAAGGACGCGGGCATCCGCGCCGGCATGGTCCAACTCGGCGGGGAAATCGCGGCATTCGGCAATAACGGGAACAAGCCATGGCGCATTGGCATTCAGCATCCCGTCGATATGCAGGGAATATGGGGAGTGGTCTCCGGCAGGGGCGCCATGCGGGTATCGACCAGCGGCAATTACCGACAGCCGCTGATAATCCAGGGGCATGCCTTTTACCATATTTTCAGCCCCAAGACCGGAAAGCCGGTTTCTGAAAAAGTGCTCGGGGTGACCACGGCAAGCTTCGGGCAGAAAAAAAACAGCGCGCTGCTGGATGCCGCGGCAACGGCAATCACTGTCCTGGGTGCGGAAAAGGGACTGGAGCTGGCAGAAAAACTCCATATTCAAGCCCTTGTCTTAACCCGGGGGGCCAACGGCGAAATCAGGGAACAATCCACACCGGGCTTTTCCGATCATTACACGCCCGGGGCGTCTCCGGATGCGTAAATTCCCGGAAAAACAAAGCCCAAACACGATCCGGGCCCAAAAATCCCGCACGTGGCGCAACCCGATGTCAAAGCCCTGCAGCGCCAAGCGAAGCTGCAGCCTTACAACCGAACCCGGGAAAACGTGTTTATTCCATTGACACCATTTCCCATTTATAGTATCGCAATTCTTTCTGAAAATCACAAAATTACCAACTATTCTTAATCTTTTATAAAATGCGATTCTTTAAAAAATTTGTTTGATGCTTATGGTGACCTTTGGCGTCATATAGGCAATATCATCAAGCAGAATGCAAGGAGAACATAAATGAAATCAAGAGAAGAAGGTGCTTCAGCCGGGTCGGGACAAGCCCCGGTGGGCTCTGTCATGGTTGTCGGAGCGGGAATCTCCGGCATGCAGTCCGCACTTGACCTGGCCAATTCCGGATATTACGTCTATCTGGTGGAAAAGACCTCCGCCATCGGCGGAATCATGTCCCAGCTGGACAAGACGTTTCCCACCAATGACTGTGCCATGTGAGTCATCTCGCCCAAACTGGTCGAGGTCGGCCGGCACTTAAACATTGAACTCCTGACAAACACGGAACTGCTCAGCCTGAACGGCAACCCGGGCGAATTCAAGGCTCATATCCGGCAGGAACCGCGCTATGTGGACATTTCCAAGTGCACAAGCTGCGGGGAATGCGCCAAGGTCTGCCCGATCGAGGTGCCCAGCGAATACGACCGGGAAATGACCACCCGAAAGGCGGCGTTTAAAAAATATGCCCAGGCCATACCCGGGGCGTATGCCATCAGCAAGCGCGGCACCGCCCCCTGCAAGGCCACGTGCCCGGCTCACGTAAGCATCCAGGGATATATCGCCCTGATCAACCAGGGACAGTACAAGGAAGCCGTGGAACTTTTCCGCGACGCACACCCGTTTCCCGGGGTGTGCGGCCGGGTGTGCCATCATCCGTGCGAAAGCGTGTGCACGCGAAACGACTACGACGAGCCTCTGGCTATCCGGGAACTGCACCGCTTTCTGGCCGACTGGGAAAAAGAGGCGGACGAAAAAGTGCTGCCCGAGGCGACCGAAGAAAAGCGGGAAGAAAAAGTGGCCGTTATCGGCGCGGGGCCTGCCGGGCTGGCAGCAGCCGCTTCCCTGGTCCGGCGGGGCTACGGGGTTACCGTTTATGAAAAACTGCCCGTGGCCGGCGGCATGATGGCCGTGGGCATCCCGGAATACCGGCTTCCGCGCGACATTCTCCAGCGGGAAATCGACATTATCCGCGAGATGGGCGTGGAGATCAAAACCGGCGTGACCTTCGGCAAAGACATCACCTTTGACAGCCTCAAGGCAGAAGGTTATTCGGCCGTGTTCATGGCCATCGGCCTGCACAAGGGCCGGAGCCTTGGCATTGAAAACGAAAACGCCGAGGGCGTGCTTCAGGGCGTGGACTTCCTGCGGGATTCGGCCATGGGAAAAGACGTGCCCCTGGGCAAAAACGTCCTTGTCATCGGCGGCGGCAACGTGGCCATTGACGTGGCCCTCACAGCCAAGCGCAAGGGCGCGGAATCCGTTACCATGGTCTGCCTGGAACGCCGCGAAGAGATGCCGGCCTGGGAGCATGAAATCGAGGAGGCCCTGGAAGGCGACATCAAGATCGTCAACGCCTACGGCCCCAAGGACTTCTTTATCAACCAGGAAAACAGGTTCACAGGCATCGAGTTTAAGACCTGCACGGCCGTATTCGACGATGAAGGCCGATTTAACCCGGCATTTGACGAAAACGCCTGCGAAGCCTTTTTCGGAGATACCGTAATTATCGCCATCGGGCAGGCCACCGATACCTCGGATATCGAGGGACAAAATGTGCCGTTTACCGCCAGGGGCGGCCTGGAAGGCGATCCCCTCACGCTGCAGACATCCGCGGAATGGATTTTTTCCGGCGGCGATGCCTTTTACGGGCCCAAGTCGGTGGTGGACGCGGTGGCCTCGGGCAAGGAAGCCGCTGAAAGCATCCATCGATATATCAATGGCATGGACCTGCGCGAAGGCCGGGAAAAAGACTGGAGCTATGAAAAGCCGGACGTGATCAACGAACCCCACAAGGATCGGGTGCCGGTGCGCTGCCTGGACCCGGAGGCCCGGGAATGCAACTTCCTGGAAGTTTCGTTTGGATACAACGAACAAGAAGCGCAGACCGAGGCGGATCGCTGCCTGAAATGCGGCATCTGCTCGGAATGCTACCAGTGTGTAAAGGCCTGCCTGGCAGATGCAATCGACCACGAACAGACCGCGGCGGAAAAAGACCTCGACGTGGGATCCGTGGTCCTGTGCCCGGGCAACGACGTATTTGACCCCTCGGTTCTGGAAGACACCTACAGCTACCAGTCAAGCCCGAACGTCCTGACAAGCTCGGAATTCGAAAGAATCCTGTCGGCTTCCGGGCCGACCATGGGGCACCTGGTACGCCCGTCGGACCACAAGGAGCCCGAAAGAATCGCCTGGCTCCAGTGCATCGGGTCCCGGGACACCAACCGGTGCGGAAACGGATACTGCAGCTCCGTGTGCTGCATGTACGCCATCAAAGAAGCCATGATCGCCAAGGATCACGTGGAACACGACCTGAAGGCGACCATCTTCAACATGGACATCCGGACATTCGGCAAGGATTACGAGAAGTATTACCTGCGCGCCAGGGACGATTCCGGGGTCGAATTTGTCAAGGCCCGTGTCCACACCATTGACGCGGATTCGGAGACCGGAAACCTGTATCTGAGATACGTGGACGAGGCCGGAAACCTCAAGGTCGAAGAATACGACATGGTGGTGCTCTCGGTGGGCCTGCAGGTGCCGCAGTCCACCATCGAGACCGCACAGCGCTTAAACATCGACCTGAATCACTACAATTTCGCGGATACCAGCCCCCTTGCGCCGGTGGACACTTCCAGACAAGGCGTGTTTGCCTGCGGCATATTCCAGGGGCCCAAGGACATCCCCACCTCGGTAACCGAGGCGAGTGCCGCAGCCTGTGCAGCCGGAAGGGACCTGGCTCCCGCCCGGGGCACGCGAATCAAGGAACAGATCCGCCCCGAAGAAATTGATGTGGAAGGCCAGATCCCCCGCATCGGGGTGTTTGTCTGCGACTGCGGCATCAACATCGCCGGCGTGGTCGATGTGCCCGCGGTGCGTGAATACGCTGAAAAGCTGCCTTATGTGGCCTTTGCCGGTGAAAACCTGTTTACCTGCAGCCAGGACGCCCAGGACAGCATGAAAGAAGTGATCCAGGAACACAATATCAACCGCGTGGTGGTTTCTTCCTGTACGCCCAAGACCCATGAGCCGATCTTTATGGATACCCTGGAATCGGTTGGTTTGAATAAATATCTCTTTGAGATGGCCAATATCCGGAACCAAGACTCCTGGGTCCACGGAGATGACCCGGAGGCGGCCACGGAAAAAGCAAAGGAACTGGTCCGGATGGCCGTGGCGCGTGCCGCGTCCCTGCGCCCCCTTCACGAACGCCAGATTCCCGTTAACAAACGGGCCCTGGTCGTGGGTGGCGGTGTGGCAGGCATGAACGCTGCGCTCGGCATTGCAGACCAGGGGTTTGAAGTCGTTCTCGTGGAGAAAGAAGGCGAACTCGGCGGCCTGGCCAACCGGCTGACCCGGACAATCGAGGGCAACGAGGTTGCGCCCTACGTGGCCGAGACCGCGGAAAAGATTAAGAATCACCCCGTGATCGAGGTGCTGACCGACTCCATGATCGTGGATTTCTCCGGCTTCAAGGGCAATTTCACCACGGAGGTGTTGACAGGCCAGCAAATGATCAGCCGCAAGATTGAACACGGCGTGACCATCATGGCCACCGGCGCCAACGAATACCGGCCTGCTGAATATCTCTACGGAGAAGATCCCCGGGTCGTCACGCAGCTGGAGCTCGGCAGCCGCCTGGAAGAAGAAGGTGCGGCAGACAACCTCAACCAGGTGGTCATGATCCAGTGCATCGGATCGCGAAACGAGGAAAATCCGAACTGTTCGCGCATCTGCTGCCAGAGTGCCGTAAAGAACGCCATTCACATCAAGAAGCTCAACCCGGAAACACAGGTATATGTGCTTTACCGGGACATCCGGACCTACGGGCTGCTCGAAGACTACTACACCGAGGCCCGCCGGCTCGGCGTGATGTTCTTCCGGTTTGATCCCGAAAATCCGCCTGTTGCCGAAGCCGCAGAAGACTGCGTGAACGTGACCTTCACCGACCATATCCTGCAGCGCAAGGTCAACGTGGATGCGGACCTGCTGGCATTGAGCGCGGGAGTGCAGGCAGAGGATACCGAGGAACTCGCAAATATCATGAAGTTAAACCGCAACGCGGAAAACTTCTTTATCGAAGCCCATGTCAAGCTCCGGCCCGTGGAAATGGGCAAGGAAGGGGTCTTCGTGTGCGGCACGGCCCACAGCCCGAAACTGATTTCCGAGTCCATTGCACAGGCCATGGCAGCGGCTTCCAGGGCAACCACCATGCTGGCCCAGCCCTTTCTGACGCTTTCCGCGGTGGTTGCAAAAGTGGACCCGGAAAAATGCGCCTCCTGCCTGATCTGTGTACGCACATGCCCCTTTGGCGTGCCCCGGATCAACGAGGAGGGTGTCAGCGAAATCGACGATGCAATCTGCCAGGGCTGCGGCGCGTGTGCGGCCGAATGCCCGGCCAAGGCCATCGAGCTGCAGTGGTATGAAGACGATCAAATCACAAGCAAGGTGGACGCCTTGCTGGAGGGAGAAGAATCATGAGCAACGATTTCCATCCGAAGATCCTGGCTTTCTGCTGTAACCAATGAGGGTACTCTGCTGCGGACCTGGCAGGTTCCATGCGACTGACGTACCCCACGAGTTTCCGGATCGTCCGCGTGCCGTGTACCGGCAAAGTGGATGTCAAACACATGCTTCGGGCTTTTGAAAAGGGCGCAGACGGCGTGTGTATAATCGGGTGCATGGAAGGCGAGTGTCTTTACAAGACCGGAAACCTCCGTGCACGCAAACGGGTCGAGCAGGTTCAGCGGATTTTGAATTCCATCGGCCTCGAAGGCGATCGGGCGCAGATGTATAACCTCTCCTCGAGCGATGCGCCCCTGTTTGCAAAATATGCCGAGGAAATGGATGAACGGATCCGGAATCTGGGCCCCAGCCCCATGCGGAAGAAGAAACAGACGGCGGCAGCCTGAAGAAGCTAAAATTCAAAATACGAAGCACGAAATCCGAAATTCGAAACAATGACAAAAATTCGAATCTTTAAATGACATGTAGCGGTTCACTGTTGACGGTTGGCGGTTGATAAAAACAGACCCGGCGGTCGGCAGGCAGAAAGCAGGATGAAATTATGGGCTCTTCTTTTGAATAATGGAAACTCGCTCAACATAGGTTAAATGAAAACCGTAAACTGTAAACCGTGAACTGTCACAATGACATAAACAAAAAAAGGTTGACTGAATCTGTTTTGATCATTTGGTCATTCGGATTTCGGATTTGTTTATCCCTTTGGGATGCTTCGCGCGAATTTCGATATTCGGATTTCGGATTTAATTAAATATATTTTAACCTTTTTTAATCTCACAATAAAGAGGTCACAAATGATAGTTGCCGATAAAAAGCCGGTCGAGGAAATCATCGAATATGTAAAGGACTGCAAAAAGGTCCTGGTTCTCGGCTGCAACGAATGCGTCACCGTCTGCGAGGCGGGCGGGAAAAAAGAAGCGGGCGTGCTGGCCTCGACTTTGCGCATGTACTTTGCCAATCAAGGCGTAGAAGATGCCCAGGTCGACGAGCGGACCCTGGAGCGGCAGTGCGACCATGAATATCTCGAAGAAATCCGGGAGATCGCCGACCAGTACGATGCCATTGTTTCAATTGCCTGCGGCGTCGGCGTCCAGTTCACTGCGGAAAAATACCATTCCATACCGGTTTTCCCGGGGGTAAACACCTGTTTTCTCGGGGTGACCGAGCAGCGCGGGCTATGGACCGAACGGTGCCAGGCCTGCGGAAAATGCATTCTGGCATACACCGGCGGCATCTGCCCGGTGTCCAGATGTGCCAAGCGGCTGTTTAACGGTCCGTGCGGCGGCTCCTCAAACGGCAAATGCGAAATTAACAAGGATCTGGACTGTGCCTGGCAGCTGATCATCGACCGCTTAATTGCCATCGACCGCCTGGATCTTTATGAAAAACTCTTTGACATCAAGGACTGGTCCACTGACCGGGCGGGCGGACCCCGTAAAGTTGAGAGGGAGGATGTACAGATATGAGCGTGAAGACTCCGAGCAAACTGGAAAAGATCATGGCAGCCGGCCATCTGGGTGTTACCTCCGAATGCGGTCCGCCCCGGGGCAGCGACCCTGAAGTGATCAAGGAAAAAGCCGGGCTGCTCAAAGGCTGCGTGGACGCCATCAACGTCACCGACAACCAGACCTCGGTTGTGCGCACCAGCAGCCTGGCCACCTGCATTCACATAAAGCTCATGGGACTGGAGCCCATCCTCCAGATGGTTACCCGGGACCGAAACCGGATTGCCCTGCAAAGCGATATCCTGGGCGCGGCATCCTTTGACATCCATAACATATTGTGTCTTTCCGGCGACCATCAAAGCTTTGGCGACCACCCCCAGGGACAGAACGTCCATGATCTGGACTCCATGCAGCTGGCGTGGACAGCGCGCAAAATGCGCGATGAGGGAACATTTCTGGGCGGAAACGAAATCAAGCGCCCGCCGGAGATGTTTGTCGGTGCGGCGGCCAACCCGTTTGCCGATCCGTTTGAAATCCGGGTGCCCCGACTGGCCAAAAAAATCGCGGCAGGCGTGGAATTCATCCAGACCCAGTGCATTTACAACCTGGACAAATTCGAGGAATGGGTCAGACAGGCCAGAGAACGCGGCCTGACGGAAAAATGCTACATCATGGCCGGAATCACGCCGTTTAAGTCCGCGGGTATGGCCAAGTACATGAAAAACCGGGTGCCCGGCATGGACGTGCCCGATGACGTGGTCAAACGCATGGCTGATACCCCGAAGGAAAAACAGGCCGAGGAAGGCATTAACATATGCGTGGAAACCATTCAGCGGCTAAAGGAAGTCGAAGGGGTTGCCGGCTTTCACATCATGGCCATTGAGTGGGAGGAAAAGGTATCTGAAATCGTGGAACGCGCCGGACTGCTGCCGCGTCCCGAAATCGACTGATTCATTTTCGAACTTTCCACGCGCCGTTCCGCCCGCTCCGGCATAAGCCCCAACGCATGTGACGAATTGGGTTTTTGATAGAACGGATTAAAATTTGAAACCACGAAGCCCACGAAGTTCACGAAGCGGGTGCTTAAATTGGCTTTCCATGTTTGCCCCGCTTCGTGTACTTGCGGGTTCTTCGTGGTGTTTTATTTTCCGTTCGCCGAAAAACAAAATTATCCGGTAATTACAGAATTGAACCAAAACCTCCTGAATCTGGCAGTAAAATTCTATGATGCCGGGTGGGGCCTGTTTCTCCCGGTCCTGCGCCTGAACTCCCGGCTCAAGGAAGGATATGCGGCGCGCAGGCTCGAATCCAGCCTGCCCCGGGCCGACCTGTGGATCCAGGCCGCCT
>JAIPEJ010000113.1 GCA_021737225.1 Desulfobacteraceae bacterium | reverse complement strand
AGCGACCGATTTATTCCGTACGCGTTTCAAGAGATTACCGTGCTTTGGGGATACAGCAGGACGGTGAGATGATATGGTTCTGGATCGGTTCACACTCGGATTACGATAAGATATTGAACCAGTTTTCCTGATTTCCCCCTTTTTGCAATATCGATATTTGCGATTACTATTTATTTTTATGTTGCCAAAACAATTACTGCCACCGTTCCGTCGAAAACTTTTATACGCCATTGCCGGCATTCTGCTGATCTATGCGATTGCCGGGTTTGTCGTGGTGCCCATGGTGGCTGAAAAAAAGCTGCCGGAAATCGCTGCCTCCGCGATAAACGGGCAGGTCACGGTCCGGGATATCGACTTTAACCCCTTTTTCTTCAGTGCATCGGTCCACGGGCTTGATGTGGCCCAAGAATCCGGACAAACCGTGCTTTCTGCAGAGCGGGTCTCAGCCAATGTGGAACTGAGCTCTGTTTTCAAAAAGGGGCCGGTGATCCGCTCCGTTGAGATCCAGGGTCCAAAAATCGACCTGGTTCGACATGAAAACGGGGATTTCAACTTTGCGGATCTGCTTGTGAAAAAGCAGCAACCCGATTCTGAACAAGGCGCGCAAAAACCCGACGATCAGGCCGCAGGAAGCCAGATCTATTTTCTTGTTGAAAAATTTCGCATCCGCGACGGGCAGATCCGGTTTCTGGATGAAAGCAACGGGTTTGAGACCATTGCGGAATCCGTTTTCCTGGGAGTGGACCGCCTTGGCAACAAAACCGACCGCCCGGCGGCATTCGAGCTTTCTGTCAAAACCCGGGCCGGGGAGGAAATTGACTGCACCGGCGAATTCGGGCTTTTTCCCGTTGCCGCAGAGGCACGCATTGACCTGAAAAACGCGGATATCAAAAAATATGCCCCCTTTTACCAGGCCCATACCGGCCTTGCGGTCAAAAGCGGCCGGGTGGATGTATCCGCAGAAGTGCGCTGGCCGCAGCAGGCATCTTCATCAGAAACCGGCAGCCTGGTTTCCAACGGAAAAATCCGCGTGCGCTCCCTTTCCGTACTTGACCCGCAGAGCGGCAACGCGGTTTTTGACATCCCGGTATTCACGCTTTCGGGGATTGACGCGGATTTGGCGGGCAAGTCCGTTTCTGCGAAAAGCATTTCCACCAGCGGCGGAACCATTCTGGCCGAGCGAACCGCTGCGGGCAGGATCAATTTCAGCCGGATCACGGCCGGGGCGCCGGCAGCCGGCGACAATGGCGACGCTCCTGAACGGGAAAACCCGGAGCCTTCCGGAAAACAAACCCCGGAACAGGCGGCCGAACCCTGGAATATCCGGCTTGATACCATCAGCATCAGCGATTACACCCTGGCCTACTCCGATCTTGTACCGGAAAATCCCGTGTCCTTTAAGATCCGGCGCACAAACGTCCGCCTGTACGATTTTACCCTGCAAAAAGACAGCCCGAGCTACTGGTCCGTATCCTCCCTGGCCGAACAGGGGGCAATCTCCGCCCAGGGGCGCATCCAGTTAACCCCGCTTATGGCGGAACTGGATTTCAAGGTGACAGACATCGGCCTGGATACCGCAGATCCTTATGCAGCGCCTTTTGGCATGAACATCGAGAAAGGTACCCTGAACGTTGCCGGCAGCATCGAGGCTGAGGAAACGTCGGACGGGCTTTCCGGAAATTATATAGGCGATCTCTGGATTGATGATCTTGCGGTCACCGGCATAAAGGCCGGGCCCCTTGAAATGAACATCCAGGAGGGCAGCCTGGAACTTGCAAGCAGATTTGAGGGGCAAACCACGCCTGACGGGTTTACCGGCAGTTATACCGGGGATTTCCGGGTCGATGATCTCGGGTTAAAGGGCATCAAATCGGATTCCCTCGGCATAGACGTCACCAAGGGCAGCCTGGATCTCGGGGGCGAAATTACGGCCGAACTCAAGCCTGACAAGATTTCCGGCACCTATGCCGGGGATCTCGGCATTGATGACTTTACAGTCCGGGATGTCAAATCCGGAGAGTCGTTTCTGCGTTTTGCGCACCTGGGCGTAGAAGACATCCAGGCCGGTTCCGACCCCATGGCCTTTCAATCCGGCCGGGTGATTCTCCGTTCGCCTGAAATCTCCATGACCCGGGACGAACAGGGCAATCTCACCCCTGCCCTGCTTGCCGGGAGCGATAAAAAATCCGGGGCCGGACAAAAACCGGACAAGTCCGCGCCGAAGCAGGATCAACAGGAATCCAAAACGCCGCTTGAACTGGCAATTGCGGAAATCAAGATCGAAAACGGATTGTTCTCCTTTACAGACCGGTTCATCGACCCCGCGTTTTCAACCAGGCTGAATGCCCTTGACCTCCGGATCTCCGACTTCCTGCTGGATCGGCAAAGCGTGGCGCCGTTTGAGCTTTCCGGCCGGCTGGAAAACCAGGCTCCGTTTACCATCAAAGGCGAGATCCGGACCCTGGACCCCACGGCCCGCACCGGCGTGGACATTGCCTTTTCCAACATCGGGATGCCCCTGTTTACCCCGTATTCCGGCAAATACGTGGGATACGAAATTCAGAAAGGCAAGCTGAACCTGGAGCTGGATTACCGCATTGACGCCAGGAAGCTCAAAGCCGAAAACCATTTGGTGTTCAACCAGTTCTACCTGGGGCAAAGCGTGCAAAGCCCGGATGCGCCCAACCTCCCCCTGAAACTCGCCCTGGCGCTTTTGCGGGATCGTTCCGGAAACATCAGCCTGGACGTACCGGTGGAAGGTGATATGTCAAGCCCGGAGTTCAAGCTGGGCGGCGTGATTTATTCGGCTTTTATCAACCTGCTCAAGCGGATTGCCACCTCCCCTTTTGCCGCTCTTTCATCCCTGGTTCCCAATGCCGAAAAACTCAAATACGTGGATTTTGCGCCTGCAGAAGCGCAACTCGATGAACAGGGAAGAAAAAAGCTGGATAACCTGGAGACCGCCCTTTACAAGCGCCCGGGTTTGCAACTGCTGATTCGCCCGGGTACCGATCCGCAAAAGGACCGGGAGGCATTTAAGCAAAAGGCCATGGAAGAGCTGGTTGAAGCGGAAAAAACCGGGTCTGCCGATCCCCGCCTCACACCGGAGCAGGAATATGAAAAATACCTGAAGGCCGCCTGCAAAACGGCTGATATTGATACAGACGATCTTTCAGTGGCGGAAATGGAGGCCGCGCTCAAGCAGACCATTGAAATTCCGGAACAACGGCTCACGGAACTGGCGAGGCTGCGCGGAAAAACCGTCCGCGATTATCTGCTGGAAAAGGGACGCATCAAGGCCGAGCGCATCTTTCTGGAAAATCCGCAGATGGCGGATAATCCCCGCGTGGAATTTGAACTGGAGGCCAAGTGATCAGCAAATCGCTTTCTGGCGCAGCAGGTGATCTGCAATCACCAGGCAGGCCATGGCCTCGCACACCACGTTAACCCGCGGGATCGCGCTGACATCGTGGCGGCCCTTGACCGAAATGCTGCGGGCGTGACGGCTCTTGTCCACGGTCTGCTGCTCAATGGCAATCGAGGGAATCGGCTTGATGGCCGCCCGCGCAACCAGGTCCTGGCCCGTGGATATGCCGGCCAGGATGCCGCCGGCATTGTTTGAGGCAAACCCTTCCGGGGTCAGGGGATCGTTGTGAGCCGATCCGGTCATGCCGGCTGCGGCAAAGCCCTCGCCGATTTCAACGCCCTTGACCGCGCCGATGCTCATCAGGGCCCGGGCCAGTTCGGCATCCAGCTTTTCAAACACCGGTTCGCCAAGGCCCGCAGGGATCCCCTGAACAAGAACCTCCACAACACCGCCCAGGGAATCTCCGGCCTGCTTTACCGCGTCCACCCGTTCTTCCATTTCCCGGGCACCCGCCATATCCGGTGCGCAGAACATGTTCTGTTCAATGGCCGCACTGTCAAACCCGCTGCACACGATACCGCCCAGGGCCCGGGTGTAGGCCGTAACTTGAATGTTTTCCCGCCTTAAAAGGGCTGCGGCAACAGCGCCGGCAGCCACCCGGGCTGCGGTTTCCCGGGCAGATGCCCTGCCCCCGCCCCGCCAGTCGCGAATTCCGTATTTGGCATCATACGTATAATCCCCGTGCCCGGGCCGGTACAGGTCGGCATACGGCTGATAGGCCGAAGAATCCACGTTTTTGTTTTCAATCATAACGGCAATTGGCGTGCCCGTGGTCTGTCCTTCAAACACGCCGGACAGGATTTTTACCTGATCGGATTCCTTTCTGGCAGTGCCGGTCTTGGCACGCCCCGGCTTTCTTCTGTCTATCATCTGCTGGATGTCTGCCTCTGACAGAGCGATTTTTGGCGGGCATCCGTCGATCACCGCGCCGATGCCTGGGCCGTGGGACTCGCCCCAGGTGGTGACCCGGAAAAGGGTTCCAAAGCTATTTCCTGCCATAACGGCTCCTTATTTTTTCCAGCAGGGTTTGGCAAATCTGTTCGATATCCGCATCATCGGTTGATATCCGGATGTGACAGGCATTTTCATACAACGGGGTTCTCTGCGCCAGGGTCTGGTGAACTTCGTCTGCCAGGGGGTGGCTGGTAAAAGCCGGGCGCTGATGCTGCGTGTTGGCATCGTTTTGCATACGCGCCAGAATCGTATCCGGCTGTGCGGTCAGCCATACCACAATACCTGAATCCCGAATCTGTGCGACGTTTTTCTCCCGCAGCACCACGCCGCCGCCGGTGGCAATCACCAGGTCCTGCTGCTGGCTTAAATCCAGCAGGATACCTGCTTCCACGTCCCGGAAAGACGCCCACCCGTAGCGCGATACATAGTCGGCAATATGCATGCCGGTCTGCTGCTCAAGCAGTCGGTCTGCATCCACAAACGTCTTTTCCAGAAAACCGGCCAGGCATTTGCCCACGGCGGTTTTGCCAGTGCACCGGTATCCGATCAGGTAGATGTTCATTTTGCGTAAAGCCCTTCAAATACTTCCCAGAACCCGGGAAAGGATTTTTCCACGCAGGCGGGATCGCGGATCGCCACGCCAGGAACTGCAAGGCCGGCCACGGCAAAGCTCATGGCAATGCGGTGATCATCATAGGTGTCAATTTCCGCGCCCTGGGGGCTGCCGCCGGTAACCCGCAGCCCGTCTTCGGTGATGCGCACGTCAATTTTCATTTTGGCAAGCTCGTTTGCCACGGCTGCCAGGCGGTCGCTTTCCTTGTTCCGCAGGTGGGCCACGTTGCGGATGACCGTGGTCCCCTCGGCAAATGCCGCAACCACGGCCAGGGTGGGCACCAGGTCGGGCATGTTTCCCATGTCTGCATCCACTGCACAGAGACTGCCGCCGGTCACAGTGATGCCGTCTGTCTCGTATGTCACCCGGCAGCCCATTTTTTTCATGATTTGCGCAAACCCGATGTCCCCCTGGCGGGTGTCTGGGCTGATGCCCGCCACTTTGACGCAGCCTTTGGTGATGGCTGCCGCAGCCCAGAAATATCCGGCCTGGGAACAGTCCGGCTCCACGGTGTAGGATCCTGCAGCATAGGACTGGCCGCCCGGCACCCGGAAATACGTGAGGCCGCTTCTTTCGTATCTAATGCCGAATGCGGACATGATATCCGCGGTCATTTCCACGTACGGGCCGGATACCGGTCCTGCAGTGACATGGATATCAAGGCCGTTTTCCGTGCACGGCGCCATAAGAAGCAGCCCGGACAGATACTGGCTGCTTTTGCTGCAGTCAATGGATACTTTCCGGCCGGTGATGTTTCCGCCCCGGATTTCAACAGGCGGGCAATTGTTGTGGTTTATTGACCGGGCCGAAGCCCCGGTCTGCGCAAGGGCGTCGAGAAGCTCTCCAATGGGCCGTTCATGCATGCGCCCGGTGCCGGAAAATTCGTAAGGCCCCTGCCCCAGGGCCGAAACCGCGCTCAGCAGGCGCATGGACGTGCCTGAATTGCCCAGATAGATGGATTTCGGGCCTGGGGCAAACCATCCGGCGCAGCCGTGCACATCAATCGTATTTTTATTATTTTTAATATTTACGCCAAGTTGTTTTATAGCATCTAAAGTATAATTTGTATCCTGGCTATCCAGGTAATTATAAATATTGCAAATACCGTTTGATAAAGCCGCTGCAATGGCAATCCTGTGGCTATAGCTTTTTGAGCCGGGCACGTTCACCGTGGCATCGATTCCGGCAGAGCATTGAATTTTCCGCATGAATGTTTCTTTATGGTTTATTTGCTGAAAAGGTTCGCCTGAATTCGATATTTCCACCGCATCTATTTGACTTCCGGTACGCCTCTGGCTGCGTGCCAGACCCGTATAATATCCACGGTCCCCTCACTGTTTCTTATCCTGTAAACGATTCTGCATGGTTTACGGATTACCTCCCTTATAGCAGGATCGCCGAATTCCGGGACGATACGTCCGGATTCCGGGAAGTCAGCTAATCGTTCCACGGTTTGAAATAAACTTCTTACAAATCGTTCCGCTGCTGAAGGACTGTCCTCTGCGATGAATGTGGCAATATCATTAAGGTCTAGTTTCGCCGTTGGAGACCAGATCAGCTTGTAAGCCATTCACTGAACTCCTCCTTGACCTGCTCATGGGAAATACCTTTACCATTATCGAGCTCCTGGATTCCCTTGCGAATACCCGCCACAAAATTGATTCTTTCCCGGATATCTTCCCAGGTGGCATCTTCCGGCAGCTGTTGAATACTTTTGATGGCTACTTCTTTGGTGGTCATTTTCAACCTCATTAAAAAGTCTGCCCTTTCAGGGTTGTCACTGTCTGGATTTTTTCAAAAATTCACATAATTTAATATGTTCTGCAAGCATGGCTTTTGTCAATACTGTAAATGTTCATACACAACCTGCCGCATTTGTGCAACCGGGGCATCGCGGCCGGTCCACAGGGAAAACTGGAGCGCGCCCTGGTATACGAACATGCCCGCGCCGTCGATCACATGGCACCCGGCAGCTTCGGCTTTTGTGAGCAGCTTTGTGCAAAGGGGATTATAAATGATGTCCATTACATACATTCCCGGGGCAAGTGCGGATTCGGGCACGGGCATGGCATCCGTATAAGGATGCATGCCAACCGGCGTGGTATTTACCATGATGTCAAAGGACCCGCCGGAGATCTCGTCCATGGAAACGGCCTGTGCTCCAAGGTCTTGTGCAAGCAGGCGCGCCTTTTCATGGGTGCGGTTGGCAATATAGGGGTCCGCCCCGTTGGCTTTTAACGCGTGGACGATTGCCCTGGCCGCCCCGCCCGCGCCGAGGATGAGCACCTTTTTGCCTGAAACCGAAATGTTTTCCCCCAGGGCCCGGACCGCCCCCTGGCCGTCCGTGTTGCAGCCCCTAAGCTTTCCACCGGAATTTACGATGGTGTTTACCGCTCCGATCTCCCGGGCGCTTTCATCGATTTCATCAAGAAAGTCCATGATCCCCACCTTGTGGGGAATGGTCACGCTGGCCCCGCGGATCCCCAGGGCGCGTATGCCTGCGGCCGCGCCTTTGGGATCCGCGGTGTCAAATGCCGCGTAAATGCCGTCGCAGCCGGCAGCGGCAAAGGCCCGGTTTTGCATCAGCGGGCTCAAGCTGTGGCCCACCGGGTGGCCGATCACGCAGTACACGGGTGTTTTTGCGCTTATTTCCATGCTATTTTTCCGTGATGGTTTCATCGATTTTCATGCCGAAATGCCGACCCGAGTCCTCGGTTGCGGCAAGCACGCGGTCGCCGGGCTTGAGCACCGCAACAGAAACGGCCTTGCCGTCCGGATCTGTCAGCCGGATGGTTTCCGCGTTCTGGACAATTGTGGAGATTTCGCGTTCCCCGATTTTAGCCTTTACCAGCATCAGGGGGCGCTTTTCGATTTTCAGGCGCCCCACGATACCGGCACTGGTCTCTCCCCTGTGGTTTACCAAAAGGACCTCGTCTCCTGCTGCCAGTTCCGAGAGATAACGGGTTTTTCCGTCAGGCACGCGGGTATAGGCGTGCACCGGCCCGGCGTTTACCCGGAAAGGGCGCGGGGCGACATACGGATTGGAAACGCTTTCCGCGTGAACCAGGAAAAGCGCCGAGCTGGCATTGCCCACAAGCATGCCCTCGCCCGGGTTCATGTCGGAACAGGTATCCACGCACACGCGATCACCCATGCCCAGGGGTTTTAACTCCGTGATTTCAGCGGTATCCAGGGCGATGGCCTCGGTTTCGGTCTTAAGCACGGACAGCGCCTCTTTCAGGTCTGCCGCATCCGATGGGATGTAGAGGATATGGCTTACCCCCTTTTCCAGTATGCCAAAGGCCGTGCGCGCCTCTTCCAGGCTCTGCACCCGGGCAATTACATCCGCGCCCCTTGCGATCAGGTTTTCCAGTGGAATCACGGTCCAGTCGCTGCAGGTGAGGATCACCTTTTTCTCCCGGGCCAGCCGGGCGATCTCCTCTTCGTCCTCGCTGCCGGTGACTTCATAATACACAACATCTGTGCCGATTTGCAAATCCCCGTCCTCGGATATGGTCCGGATGCGGCCCAGGGACTTGGCCGTATCCGAGTATCCGGGCGGAAGAACAAGGCCGTCTGCCCCGCCTTCAAGTGCGGTGGTGGCCAGTTTTTTATCCCAGGGATCCACCTGGACCCAGATCGTTTTTCGCATGATTCACCTCTTTTGTGTTCCTAAATTGAGCGTTTCAAATTTTTACACGGATCAATCTTTTTTATTTTTTTAAGGAATTAAGTC
>JAIPEJ010000112.1 GCA_021737225.1 Desulfobacteraceae bacterium | reverse complement strand
GCATGCGCGGATGAAGGATCTTTCCCCGTCTGTTGGTCATTTCCGGAGATGGCCCGTTAAGTGCAAGGATTACGATTAATTGTAATTCCGCCGCCCCTGGGGTGCAATCAATTGACGGCCACGTGCGCAATTTCTGCGCAGATACCGGGACCTGTCACATTTTTTCACGCTTTGCCGGCGCGTTCGGTTTCGGAAAAGTGTAAATATTAAACTTAAAAACAAGTAGTTATGCTGAAATATCAAGTATGGCACAACACTTGCTCAGGCCTGAGGGTAAAACGCATCTCCTGATGCCAAACCCAACAAAAAAGATCATCAAGAAAGGAAGCTTTATGAAAGACGCTGTTCGGAAAACGACCCAAACCCTTGCCTGCATTGTAGTGATCCTGTTTACCGGCATATCGGCTGCAAGTGCCGCCGACTCCGAGCCCCCGCCCCTGCCGCTGCACGGGATCGAGGGTTCCGGCGGGATTGCCGCCACCTATAGTGCATATTTAACCAACCCCGCAGAGAAAGGAGAAATTTTCGGCAAACCGAGTTTCGGAACCGGCCTGGTAACCATGGAAAGCGGAAAATTCCTCGGTTTTGCAACAATTACCGAGACCTTCGGCAACCGGCTTGAACTCGGGTACGGCTATGATGCCTTGTACCTCGATGACCTGCCGGATGATATCCGGTCGGCCACCGGCGTGGATATCAGCGATGATTTTGTGTATCTGCACAACTTCAATGCCCGTGTGGCCCTGTTAAAGGAGGGGGATTTTGCCCGGGCCTGGGTGCCCGCGGTCACCCTGGGCGCGCATTACAAGTATAACGACACCAGCGATCGTATCGACCGGGAACTCGGCGGCGCGCTGTCCGGCATCGGGATCGCGGACAACGACGGCATGGACTATACCCTGTATGCCAGCAAGAAAATTGGTTTCCTGCCGCGTCCGCTCCTTGTCAATGCGGGGCTTAGAAGCACCAGGGCTGCTCACATCGGGGTGCTCGGGTTTACCGGTGATCGGGACCTGGTTTTTGAGGGCAGCATGGTCGCATTTCTGACGGACCGGCTTGCGCTGGGCGTAGAATACCGCCAGAAACCCGACGATTATGACCGTATCAACGGCCTTATCGGTGATGAAGACGACTGGTGGTCCGTGGTGGCCGCCTATGTGGTTGACGATCACCTGACCATATCCGGGGGCTACTTTGATCTGGGTACAGTATTAAACCATGAGGAAAACCGGTCATTGGGCCTGAAAATCAAATATGAACTGTAATCGGAATAAGCCGGCAACAGGAAGCGTGCCTTTTTGTTGCCGGCGCTTTTCGGGAAAGGAGTTGAAACAATGAAACGAACATTAAAACGAATTGCTGTTTGCGTGCTGGTCTTGGGTGTACTCGCTGTCGGCGCTGCGTCTGCCGGAGAAAACGCGCGGTATTCCATCGCAAGGGGATCCCTGGAGCGGTCAATGCCGCAATCCGGAGCACAGGAAATGACGGTCCGGACCGCGGGTTCTTACAGGATGCCGGCCCATGACGGTGTTGACCGATACCATCGCGGCGGCGATCACGGAGATCATGATGATCACAGCGACCATGGCGATCATGGTGGTCATAACGGGGGCGGCGGCGGCTGTTAACGCTGCGGCCGTTTTTCCTTGTCAGCTGCCGGGGCTCTGATCGAAAGGTATACGTTCGGTTTCCCGGTGGTTTTGCAGGAAAGGAGATGGTGATTATTTTATAAGGATTACCGGGACAATTGCTGCGTGCTGCGGCTTGTCCCGGTTTGCCCGGCCCGCGGTGCAAAGGGTCGGGTGAAACGAATTGAATTTTAATAAGGATCGAAAGGCAAACCGGTGTTCATGTTCCAGCCGGCAAAACTGTACCTGCCCGCACTGGTCATCGTGATGGTGATCCTGTCACTGCTGGTATTTATCGGGTTTTCCACCTACTGGAACCTGGATCGCGCCAGAAGCAACGCGCTTGAGTTCGTGCATCAGCAGGGCGTGGCCATCGCAGAGGCCATCGAAGCCGGCCAGCATGCTGTTTCCAGGGAAACATCCAACGCATCCCCTGCTTTGAAGGATTTGATTGATCAGACTTCGCAAAATCGCTCGGTTGCCTATATTTACCTGGCCTCGGAAAAAAAGGGTGTGGATATTCGTTCACCGGGCTATTCCCGTCAGCGCTACGGGGTCTGGCTCCCGGACCCCGACGCGCAGAACGGTGTTGTAAGCCGATTCCGGCAGCTTTCTGACCATACCCCGGTCTATGAGTTGGCCAAGCCGATGCCGGGAGCCGGTGTCGTCGGCGGAATGCTGGTGATCGGGCTGAAAATGGCCACCTTTGAAAATGCCCGGCAGGAAGATTTCCACCATGCCATTGTCATGGTTTCCATCCTCGTCGCGCTGGGGGCGGGCGCGGTATTTTTTATTTTCGTGATTCATCGCTATCACCGGATGAACCAGGCGCTGCGCCGAACCGAGGCCTATACCCGCCAAGTGGTCGACAGCATGGCCAACGGGTTGCTCAGCATCGATGCTGACGGGCGCCTGCTGTCGTGGAACACACTGGGCCTTGAGCTTCTGGGCATAAGTGAAGCCGAGGCCGAAGAGATCCGGCTTGATCGGGTGCTTGATTTTGATCAAAGCGGAATTCGGGAAACACTGACCCGGGGGTGCTCGGTGATGGACCGGGAAATGGGTTTTTTCGGCCCGGATCGGGAACTCATGCCGCTGGCTGTAAGTGTGACCCCCATATCCGCCCGGGAAAACGACACCGGCGGCGCGGTGATCATTCTGCGGGATTTGCGGGAGATCAAGCGGCTGGAGGAAAAGGTGCGGCGCTCGGAGAAGCTTGCCGCCCTGGGCCGGTTGGCTGCTGCCGTGGCCCATGAAATCCGCAACCCGTTGAGTTCCATCCGCGGATTTGCCAGGTTTTTGAGCCATGCCTTGAAGGACCGGCCCTCGGAAGCCGAATACGCCGATGTGATGGTCCGCGAAGTGGACCGGATCAACCGGGTGGTCACCGATCTGCTGAATTTTGCACGGCCCCTGGATCTGGAGCCGGCGCCTGCAAGCCCGGCGGACCTTCTGGAACACACGGTTCGCCTGGTCTCGGGTGATGCGGCCGCCCGCAGCATCGATCTCCGGGTGAATACGGATGCGGCACCGGAATCGGCGGAGCTTGATGCCAACATTATGACACAGGTGCTGCTCAATCTGATGTTAAACGCCCTGGAGGCTGTGGGGCCTCAGCATTGCGTGGAAGCGGGTGCGGCAACGGTGGCGGAAACCGAAAGTCTCATGTTCTGGGTTGAAGACGACGGGCCCGGCATTGCGCCGGCAGACCGGGAAAAAATTTTCGATCCTTTCTTTACCACCCGGGAAAAGGGCACCGGACTGGGGCTGGCCATTGTTCAGAAAATCGTGGAAGGCCACCAGGGCACGGTTCGCGTGCAGAGCCCCTTGCCGGGAAAAGATGGGGGATGCAGGGTCGAGGTGCATATTCCGCTCACTTTTGAAACCGGGACAGGGAACGGATCCGATGAAGCCGCAAATCCTGATCGTTGATGACGATGCCTCCCACCGCCGGATGCTGGAGGCGGTGCTGATGGCCGAAGGCTATGACATCTCCCATGCCGCAGACGGGGCCGAGGCGGTTGCCGCTGTTGAAAAGCAGTTCTACGACCTGGTGCTTCTCGATATCCGGATGAGCCGCATGGGCGGCATTGAGGCCTTGCAGGAGATCAAGGGCATCAATCCGGCAATCCCGATTATCATCATGACCGCTTATGCTTCCGTGGGGACCGCGGTGGAGGCCCTTAAGTCCGGGGCCTATGACTATCTGACCAAGCCGCTTGACATCGACGAACTCAAGATCCTGGTGCAAAAGACCCTCCGGCATTTTCAACTGGAGACGGAAAACCGGTATCTGAAGGAACGCCTGGATCACCGGTTCGATTATGACAATATCATCGGACAGGGCCGGGCCATGACCCGGATGTTTGAAACCCTTTCCCTTGCCGCCCCGTCTGATGCCACGGTGCTGATCCTGGGCGAAAGCGGCACCGGAAAAGAACTGGTCGCCAATGCCATCCACCAGAACAGTCCCAGAAAAGACCGGCCTTTTGTCAAGGTCAATTGCGCGGCCCTGCCCGAAACATTGCTGGAAAGCGAGTTGTTCGGCCATGAAAAAGGCGCGTTCACGGGCGCGCTGACCCGAAGGCCGGGACGTTTCCGCCAGGCTGATACCGGCACGATCTTTCTCGACGAGATCGCCGAGATGAGCCAGGCCACCCAGGCCAAAATTCTCCGGGTCCTTCAGGGGCAGGCCTTCGAGCCCCTGGGCAGCGGCCAGACGGTACAGGTCGATATCCGGGTTATTGCCGCCACCAACCGGGTTCTTGAAGAAGCCATCGAAAAGGGAGAGTTCCGCGAGGACCTGTATTATCGGCTCAACGTGGTTTCGGTCACGATCCCGCCGCTGCGCGAGCGCAGAGAAGACCTGCCTCTTTTGGCCGATCATTTCCTGAAAATTTATGCGGAAAAAAACCGTCGGATCATCAAAGGGTTTTCTCCACGCGCAATGGATCTGATGATGCGCTACCAGTGGCCCGGCAATGTGCGGGAACTTGAAAATGCCGTGGAGCGGGCCGTGATTCTTGCCAGGGGCGAAGTGGTTACCCTGGATGAGCTCCCCCAGTCGATCCGGGCCCTGGATACGGGCGCTGCGGAACCGGCCGCCGACGGTGCCTCGGTTGCCGGCAGATCGCTCAAGGAGATGGAAAAAGATATGATCCTGCGCACCCTGGAGCAGACCGGAGGCAACCGGACCCGGGCTGCTGATATTCTGGGAATCAGCAGGCGGACGCTGCAGCTGAAACTCAAAAAGTATGATATTGACACGTAGGCTCTTGCCGGATCACCGTGCCAGGGCCGCGGCACCGGGCTTGGGGCTTCCCTTGCCGGGCCTGTCAGTTAAAAAATTCCGGAAAATCAATAATTCCAGCCCAGGATGCCAAAGGCCAGGATATTCATGAGCACCGGCACGCAGTAGATAAAGGCCAGGATGGCGATTTTGGCCTCCATGGTGCGGCGCGTGATCACCCAGATGGCCGCGGCAAAGAAATGGAAATACCCGATCAGGAAAATCAGCCACACGCCCTTGAAAGACAGGTTCCAGAACGGATATGCCCACACCAGGTGGCCGCCGAGATTGAGGATGCATTCCACGAACACGGCCGTTGCCGCCAGCAGCACGGCGAAAAACCATTTTTCCGGAAGGCCCAGGATTTTCTCCGTGGTGCTTTCTGACAGGCTGTAGTAGAACACAAAGCCCATGAGCGAGAACATGAACATGATTTCCAGGTTCCAGCCCACCATGGTGCGCAGCGCCGTGTCTCCGGGCACGGTCCAGAACGCCGAATATTCGCTCAGGTGCATGACCCATCCGTTCCAGGTCTCATTGAAAAAGTCCACCCCGAAAACGGCAAGAGCTGAAAAAACCGCGTCCCAGTTGCCTGTCTGCCGGGCCTGCCGGATTTCCCGGCCGTAGACGTAGAGCACGATCATCAGCAATGTCACGGCATACCACTTGATCGCGGAAAGATCCCGGAGTCCCTCGAGTGCCTGCAGCGTGGCTTCTGTCATTTTCGTATTTCCTTATTCGTTTTCCATTTTTCCGAATTCGGCAAGATCTGCCAGGCCCTGCCGGTCCAGAAGCCGGATTTCCCGGCCTTCTACAGAAATCAGGTCCTGCTCGCTCATCTTGCGCAGCATCCGGGAAAGGGTTTCCGGGATAGTGCCCAGAAAACTGGCCAGGTGCCCCTTGGATATGTTGAGCGTGATGCGTTCCGGGTTGTTCTGCTCTTCTGCCTGGAGCAGAAAATATCCGGCCAGCCTTGCCGGGACCTCTTTTAAGGACAGGTTCTCCACCTGGACCGTGAAATGCCGAAGTCGCTGGGAGAGCAAGCCCAGCATGTTCATGGCCACGGATGGATTCCGGGCGATCAGGTCCCGGAAGGCCCGGCGCGGAAAAAACAGGACCCGCCCTTTTTTTACCCCTTCGGCGGTGGCGGGAAAGGCCTGCCCGGAAAATACCGGTACCTCTCCGAAGGGTTCGCCCGGGCCGAACATGTGCAGGATCTGCTCTTTTCCTTCCGTGGAAAGCTTGTAGATCTTGATCAGGCCTTCAATGGTCACGTAAAATCCGTCTCCGGGATCGCCTTCGGAAAATATGAGTTCGCCTGCGGTTACGGGTTTTTCAACGGCAATGGCAAGCAGTGCCTCGATGTCTGCTTCCGGAAGACCGGCAAAAAGAATGGATTGGGACAGGATTTGTTTGGCGGTGCGCATGTATGCTCCTGCAAAAGGGTTTCTCCTGGAAATATAATGAATTTTGACATAAATCAAGGAATCAATAGGCAGAAAGCTGCAGGCTTCAAGTTACAAACGGCAAGAAAAAGGGGAACAAAAAAGGGGAAGTAAGATATGAAATGGACCGATGATGCGGCCGCGGCCATTGGCAAGGTGCCGTTTTTTGTGAGAAAGCGGGTCCGGGCGAGGGTGGAGGCGCATGCAGGGCAAAAAGGGCACGATACCGTGACGATAGATGACGTGCAAGAGGTGAAACAAGGGTATCTGGAAAACATGGAGCAGGAGGTCAAGGGCTACCGGGTGGAAACCTGTTTCGGGCCCCAGGGCTGTCCGAACCGCGCGGGGCCGGATACGGACCTGGCATCCCGGATCGAGGCGCTCATGGGAAAAAAGGATTTGTTCCGGTTTTTAAAGCAGAGCGTGGACGGGCCGCTGAAACTCCATCACGAGTTTTCCGTAACCCTGGCGGACTGCCCCAACGCCTGTTCCCGGCCCCAGATCCGGGATATCGGCATTATCGGGGCGGCTGTACCGGAGATCACCGACGCGGCGTGTTCCATGTGCGGTGCATGTGTGGATGCATGCCGGGAAGGGGCAGTGCGGCTCAATGAAAGCAGGCAGATGCCGGAAATCGACCGGTTAAAATGCCTGGATTGCGGCCAGTGCGCAGACGTGTGCCCCACGGGAACCATCCGGATCGCCAGGCGGGCCTGCAAAGTGCTGCTTGGCGGAAAGCTGGGCCGTCACCCCAGGCTGGCAGAACCGCTTCCGGGCTGCTATGATGCAGATGAAGTCCTTGACATCGTAGACAGATGTGTTGACTTTTATAAACAATACAGCACGGGCGGAAAACGGTTTGCACAATTGTGTGCCGAATCCGGAGATGCACTCATGGCGGCCCTGGCTGATCTGATCCGTCAAAACGAGAAAGGATGCTGAAAATGCCGATTCCCGGAAACCTGCTGACCACGGCCATGGCCGTGATGCCCCACACCGATGTGGACCGGGCGCTTGATGCGGCCATGTCACTGGATATTCCTTTCTGGCCCCAGCTTCCGCGGCTCAATTACTACGAGGACATGTACGTGCAGGCGGCCGAGCATTTTCCCGGCATTGTCCTGGATGTGGAAAACCGGAAGCTGTCTTTTTCAATGGACCGGTTCATGGAGGAGGCCGGGGACGTGATGGCCCGATTCGATGATCCTTCGGTGTTTGACGTGAGCGAGGACTACTCTGCGGTGTATCACAGGTTTCTGGAAATGGACTTGGGCGACCGCCCGGCCATTCGCGGGCAGCTGGAAGGACCGGTGAGTTTCGGGTTCAACGTGGCAGATGAAAACGACCGGTCCATTTTGTTTGATGACTCGGTGCGCCCGTTTATGTTCGAGTTCATGGCCCGGCGGGTCAATGTGCAGCTTGAGCGGCTCAAGGAAAAAAACGAAAACGCGTTCATGTTCGTCGACGAGCCGGGTCTGCAGTTTCTGTTCTCCGCCATGTCCGGCTACGGGGACGTGCAGGCAAAGGCGGACATGGAAATGTTTTTCTCGCTCATCGACCGGCCCCGGGGGGTGCATCTGTGCGGCAACCCGGACTGGGATTTCCTGCTGAACCTGGATATCGATATTCTGTCGCTGGACGTTTACACCAACGCGGAGGTTTTTGGTTCCTATGCCCCTGCAATCAAGCGCTTCCTGGAAAGAGGCGGCGTGCTTTCCTGGGGATTGGTGCCCACAAACGTCGAACCGTTTGAAAAAGAATCCACAGACTCCCTGGAAAACCTGCTGGAAAGCGTCTGGTCCGGGCTGTATGCCAGGGGCGTGGACCGGGAGCAGCTTCTGGCGCAGAGCCTGCTGTCTCCTGCCACCTGCTGTCTGATCAACCCGGATATCGAAAAGACCGTGGAAAAGGGATTTGCCACGGTCAAGCGCCTGTCCGAAACCCTCCGGGACAAATACGGCCTTTCTTAAAAACTTAAAAAAGTAAAAAAGGGGACAGATCTATTTTTTCAAAAAATAGTCAAAAAATAGATCTGTCCCCTTTTTTTCTCTATAATCTTTCGAAATCCAAATTGCTATCAGTGTCGAAATCGATTTTTTTCATTTTATATTTTTTCGATTTCGATAGCGATCCCGATTTCGATTCGCCAAAAATAGATCTGTCCCCTTTTTTTCTTTTTTACGGGAGATTGTAGAGACGGCGGGTGTTTTCATATGCCGCCTGGGCTGCGGTCTCCGTGCTTACCCCCTTTATCTGTGCGATTATCTCCAGGACCATTGCCGCATTGGCCGGTTCGTTGCGCTGCTGCGGGTCCGGACCCAGCACCGGGCTGTCGGTTTCCACCAGCAGGCATGAAAGCGGCAGCTGGCGGACCAGTTT
>JAIPEJ010000111.1 GCA_021737225.1 Desulfobacteraceae bacterium | reverse complement strand
TGCACGTATAAACCGGCTTATCTTTGTCTGTGTCTGTCATGGTCTCCAGGCCTTCAAGCCCTTCCCAGTTTTTTCAGGCTTTCCTTGAAAACCGTATAGAACAGGTCATTATCGTTTATTCCCCGGGTGAGGATCCGGTCGATGTTTTTGATGTCCTTCGGGTTAATGACGAGGTTGACGCTTTTCAAGAATGCGGCCATGTTATCCTTTGTATCGTAACGTTCCGTGAGCAGGGCTACGAACATGTTGCGCCGGACGTGCATGTTCAGCCGCTGCAGATATATCAGCACGCCGTTGGCGTCCGGGCTGCTACTGTCAAATGTCTCGTTTAACACGATCAGATTAAACTGATGATACTTCATTTTCCGCAGCGCTTCGCGAATGTTTTCCGGCATGGTAACGTGATAATCCATGACTTCCAGGACTTCCTTGATATGGGCCGCTTTCTCGGAATCCTGTTCCAGCAGCATGGCAGTGAGGCCTTCTTCTTCAAGAAAGTCAAACGGCTTTTCACTGGCATCATAGTCTTCCCCGGAAACCGCGAAGGCGTCGGCCTCCTTCTGCTGCTGTTCGGCCCACCCTTCTGCTGCCGCCTGGGGCTGGGACTGCTCGGGCGGCGGGCTCAGGTCCACCGAGATTTTTCCCCGGCACGACGGACATCGCACGGAAAAGCTTTTGCCCTGCGGAATTTTTTGATCCGGTATATTGATTGTTTTATGGCAGCTGCTGCATTTGACTTCCATATCAATCCCCTTGTTTTATGGCAAAGCAAAGGATTCAAACCACTTATCCCGAAGCTTTCGCCTGCTGTCTCCGGGCTATCGCTTGTTGTAACCCATGTCAATTTCCAGTTCGTCAATGTCGCTGGTGGCCTCACCTCTTGCACTTTTCACCTGGTCAATGCCGCGGCCCACCACAGACCTTCGCGACGCATATGCCAGGGCGGTGTCTTCGGTGATCAGGCCTTTTTCAAACAAATTGACGACAAAATTATCAAACGTGGTCATGCCAAAGGCGGTACCGGCATCCATGATGCTGTAAAAGGTCTTGCCCTCGGATTCCCCGTGCAGAATCAGGTCCTTTACACGCAGGCTGGTGCGCAGGACTTCGAAGGCCGCAACCCGGCCGCCGCCCACCTTCGGCAGAAGGCGCTGGCAAACAATCCAGCGCAGCGTATCTGCCAGGCGAATGCGGATCTGGTTTTCCTCCTCCGTGCTGAACATACCCATGATCCGGTTAACAGTCTGGCCCGCATCCACGGTGTGCAATGTGGTCAGCACGAGATGTCCGGTTTCAGCAGCGGTCAGGCCGATCTCAACGGTTTCCCGGTCGCGCATTTCGCCCACCAGGATCACCTTGGGCGCCTGGCGCAGGGCGGCCCGCAGACCGCGCGAAAACGCGTCAAAGTCATGACCCAGTTCCCGCTGATTGAAAGTGGCCTTTTTGTGGGAATGGACAAACTCAATGGGGTCTTCCAGGGTGATCACGTGAATGGATTTGTTTCTGTTGATCTCCTCGAGTATGGAGGCCAGGGATGTGGTCTTTCCGGTACCCGTGGCACCGGTGACAAAAACGATTCCGTCGCGATCCTTTGCAATGTCGTAAAATGATTCCGGCAGACCCATTTCCTGGATTGTCGGCACCCGGGTTTCAAGCTGGCGCAGAACAATGGAGACGTTTCCGGACTGGGAAAACACGTTTACGCGGAAGCGTGCCTTGCCCGGCAGCGAGTAAGACAGGTCGCAGGAGCCCTCCTGAATGAACGTCTCGATCAGCCTGCGGTCGTTGCCCAGGAAATTCAGCGCCAGAATTTCGGTCTGAAAGGGCGTGAGCTGTTTTAAGGGAGGCTTCATCTCCACGGGCACAAGCTCGCCGAAGGACTCCACCTGAAGGGGTTTGCCCACAGTAAAATTCAGGTCTGACACGCTCTGCTGGGAATCGAGCATGGTGGTCAGGATATGATCGGTTTCCGGCTTTCTCATAGAAACGTCCTCTATGCTGTGATTGTCTGCGCAGCCGGCCCGCCGCACCGGCGGGGGGCGCAATTATGCTTCAGTAAAATCCTGGGGCGGATTTTTGAGCAAGGGCCGGAACCGGGATTTTTCGTTGGCCTTTGCGTAAGCATCTTCACCAGTGATCCACCCCCTGTTGTAAAGATCCATAATGGCGTCATCAAGTACCTGCATTCCGTATTTCTTCCCGGTCTGCATGGATGAAGCCAGTTGATGGGTTTTGTTCTCACGAATCAGGTTGCGCACAGCCGGGGTGGCAATCATCACCTCGAGCGCCGGGCATCTGCCCTTGCTATCGGCCCGCTTGAACAGCACCTGGGCCACCACGGCCCGGATTCCGTCTGAAAGCGTGGATCTCACCTGGGGCTGTTGATCGGCCGGAAACACTTCAATCATCCGGTCCACGGTTTTCATGGCACTTGAGGTATGCAGGGTGGCAAAAACCAGGTGACCAGTGGAGGCCGCCTCAATGGCCAGGGAAATGGTTTCCAGGTCCCGCATTTCGCCGACCAGAATCACGTCGGGGTCCTCGCGAAGCGCCCCGCGCAGGGCATTGGCAAAAGACTGGGTGTGCTGGCCGATTTCCCGCTGGTTAATGATGCACCCCTTGCTTTCGTGAACAAACTCGATGGGATCCTCGATGGTGATAATGTGGTCTTTGCGCTGCCGGTTGGCCTCGTCGGTAATTGCGGCCAGGGTGGTGGATTTCCCGCTGCCGGTCGGTCCGGTCACCACCACCAGCCCGCGCGGCAGTGTCGCCAGCTTTGAGACCACAGAGGGCAGTCCGAGCTGCTCCACGGTCATGATGTTGGTGGGAATCTGGCGAAACACGGCTGCAACGCCGTTTCGCTGCATAAACAGGTTTGCCCGGTAGCGGGCCAGCCCGGGAATCTCGTAGCCGAAATCGATATCCCCGGTTTCTTCAAAGACCTTGATCTTGTCTTCCGGGGTTATTTCATAAACCATGCTGCGAAGGTCGTCATTGCTCAACTGCTTGTATTTCACGCGTTCGATTTCACCCCGGACCCGCAGGGCGGGCTGCTGCCCCGCGGCCAGGTGCAGGTCCGAGGCACCCTGATCGTTCATCAGCTTAAAAAAGGCATCGATTTTGGCCATGTAGTGCTCTCCGCTTCATTTCGATTGGCAATGGACGGATAGTATTCTATTTCCGCTTATTTCCAGGGCGCTATGTCTTGCTCACAGTCGTCCGGCCAACTCGTATAGGCTGTTGACAAGAAACGTCTGGAGAAATATAACCGCCAGCAACACAATGATCGGGGAAAAATCGATTCCGCCGAACACGGTCGGAACCCGCCGCCGGATCTGGGACAGGACCGGTTCGGTGATCTGGTTGATGAATCTGACAATCGGGTTGAACGGATCCGGGTTCACCCAGGACAGCACGGCCTGGGCGATGATGATCCACATGTACACTGTCAGAACGATATTCAGGACTTCAGCCAGGCCGGCCAGAAAATTGCCGAAAACAAACATCTGTTCAAAACTTTCCTGTTCAGGGTTAATCTTGCGCTTTGTGTCTTATGCATCTTTAAATATAAAAGCCTTATTCGTCAAGAGCTTTCAACCCCGTGGTCGGCCGCATCCGGATTTCGTCCCAGGCTCTGCGAAGCCTGACCTTGAAACCCCGGGTATTTTTCACGGAAGCTTTTGATTTTGCCCGGCCCTGCAAAAAAATCGGGATTCAACGACTTTCGCAGGTCGGTGGCCCACCATTCCCTAACAATTCGGCCAATATCGTCCTGAGGGGCTTCAATTGCCCCGGCATTCAAAGACAAACCAACAGGATTGGGAAGCGCTGAGTCAGCCTGTGGGAAATTGTCAAGGTTTTCCCGAATAGAAATTGACAGGGCAATGGGAAATCCGGCCTGCATAAAAATCCCAGGGAGATTTGGTGGACAAGTTTGACAATAAGCCCGGGGCCGTTTATATATTTACCCTACATGTGACCGCACGAAACGGGATATCCGGACTTGCCCCGGCAGCACATGGCATGTTTTTTATATTAAAAGCCTTGAAAAGCCTGTAAAAAGTCTTTTTTACAGGCAGTGTTAAGTTTTAAGTGATTAAGTGATTAAGTAAAATCAGAAACTTATCATTTTATTGTCTGCCGGTTATAACGGTTTCAGGACTTCCAAGGAAATCCTTTTTTTGCGCTCTTGCGAAATTGCACCTCGTTGCCCTGACGGCGGTGCGGAAAAGCGGGTTTCCGAGCGGAAATCGAGGCTCGGAGAGGCTCCTGGAGCGAGGAAACTCCTTTTTCGCACCGCCGATCAGCCAAGGCGCTTACGGATTTCCTTTGTTGCAAAAATACCGCCCTGGCGGGATAAACAGCTTTTTACGAATTCATCAATACTTGATCAGCCTGTAAAAAGTCCTTTTTACAGGCAGTGTTAAGTTTTAAGTTATTAAGTGGTTAAGTAAAATCAGAAACGTATCATTTTATTGTCTGGCGATTATAATGGTTTCAGGACTTTTTACGAATTCATCAAGACTTGGTTGGTGAAAAAATGAGTGCACAAAACAGAAAAATCGGGTTTATCGGTGCGGGCAACATGGCAGAAGCCATGCTCGGCGCCCTGATAAACACCGGGCAGGCAGCGGCCCGGGATATTTATATCAGTGATATCAGCAGCCAGCGCGTCTCTGCGCTGGCCGAAACATACGGGGTGACCCCGGCTGCGGGCAACACCCAGATTGTCGCCGAGTGCGACATTGTGATTCTGGCTGTAAAGCCGCAGGTAATGAATGAAATGCTCGGCGACCTGGACAATGCCGGGGCTTTTGAATCCCTTTCCGGCAAGCGGCTTTTTATATCCATTGCCGCGGGTATTCCCATCTCCGGGATCGAGGGGTTTATTTACGCCGGGCGCGGGGATGATGATAAAAACCGCATGCCGATTGTCCGGGTAATGCCCAATACACCTGCGCTGATCGGGGCCGGCATGTCCGGGATGTGCGCGAACGCCTTTGCCGGGCCTTCTGACATCGAAACCGCGAAAAACCTTCTTTCTGCTATGGGCCGCGTGATCGAACTTGAGGAGGATAAAATGAATGCAGTCACCGCGATTTCAGGGTCAGGGCCGGCTTACGGGTTTTACGTGCTCGAGGCCATGATCGAGGCCGGCCGGAACCTCGGGCTGGAGCGCTCCGAGGCCTCCGTGCTTGCGCAGACCGCGCTGTCCGGTGCGCTGGCCTTGGTCGATCACCAGAAGGAGACCCCGGAGACCCTGCGCGCCAGGGTGACTTCCCCGGGCGGCACCACTGAGGCGGCGACCCGCGTGTTGGAGGAAAAAGACGTCAAAGGCGCTTTTGTGGATGCGATTGCCGCCGCTGCAGAACGCGCCCGCCAGCTCAGCAAACCTTCTGATGATTAGTAATCCCTTGCTGCATACGGTTTTTCCGCTTTTCCGGGAAGTCCCCACCCGATTGCGGAAAGCCGGACTGATCGCGGTAGTGCTCTTTCTGCTGCCGGCTGCTGCGCTTTGCCAGACCGACCAGAACCGGGATGTGCTGACAATCACCCCGGATTCCGAGGTGTACGCGGTTTCTCCCGGCGGGCACACGAATTTCCAGCTCCGGGTGGATTTGCATGAAGGCTGGCACATCAACTCCCATCAGCCCAAGAAGGAATACCTGGTCCCTTCACAGCTCAAGCTGCCGCCGGGCAGCGCATTTACCATCACGGAACTTCGGTTTCCCCGGCCCCGTGAGCGCGATTTCGCTTTTTCAGACGAACCCGTGAGCGTTTTTGAAGGCACCTTTAATGTTTCCGGGCGCATCCGTGCCAGCAAGGACGCAAGCCCCGGGACCCATGAGCCTGCACTTGAATTTACTTATCAGCCTTGCAGCGATGACGCCTGCCTGGCCCCCGAGACCTTCCGGCAGGAAATTTCCCTTAAAGTGGAAAAGACCGGGGATACTGGAAATAATGCCCCTGCAGTGGCATCCGCGGGATCAGAACCCGGCGCTTCCGGCACCCAGACCGGGGATCGACCCACCTTTTTCGGACGGATCGATTCCGCCGGGCTGCTGTTGAGCCTGGTGCTGGTTTTTTTCGGCGGCCTGGCCCTGAACCTGACCCCGTGCGTATACCCGATTATCCCTGTGACAATCAGTTACTTCGGTGCGCAGAGCGAGGGCCGGACCCGGCGGCTGTTTTTACTCGGCCTGTTGTATGTCTGCGGCATGGCGGTGACCTACTCGGCCATCGGCGTGGTTACCGCGCTTACCGGTGCGGTTTTCGGCGGGCTTCTTCAGCAAACCCCGGTAATTCTCGCCATTGTCACAATCTTTGTATTTCTTTCCCTCGGGATGTTCGGCGCATACGAGTTTAAGCTGCCGGATGCATGGGTGAACCGTCTCGGCGGTTCCCGGGCGGGCTTTCTTGGCGCGCTTTTCATGGGGTTAACCATGGGCGTGATTGCCGCGCCCTGTGTCGGTCCCTTTGTCCTGGGCCTGGTGGCCTACGTGGCGGCCAGGGGGGATCCGGTTTACGGATTTCTCCTGTTTTTCTTCCTGTCCCTTGGACTCGGCCTGCCGTATCTCTTTTTAGCCCTGTTTTCCGGCAAGATCAAGCTTCTGCCGAGCTCCGGGCAGTGGATGGCGGGCGTGCGCCACATTTTCGGCCTCGTGCTGCTGGGCATGGCGGTCTATTTTGCCGCACCCCTGCTGCCGGAAAATTTCAGCGGATACGCGCTGCCGGGCTTCGGGGTGATTGCGGCCCTCTACCTGCTTTTACTTGACCGTACCGCAAATAACATATTCGGTTTTAAAATTTTTAAAACCGTTTTCAGCACCCTGCTGCTTGGGGCCTCAATATTTATTCTGATTTCAACGGCTCAGACGGCCCTGCCGGACTGGCAGAAATTTACGCAATCCGGCTACAGCCAATCCCTGGAAAAAGACCGGAAAATGATTATTGTCTTTCATGCGGACTGGTGTATACCATGCAGGGAACTCAAAGCCCGGACGCTTTCCCACCCCCGGGTACTTGAGGCACTCGATTCGTTCAAGGTGTTTCAGGTGGATATGACACACGCCAGTAACCCGCAGGCCCGGCAGGCGCGTGAAGCATTTGATGTACAGGGGGTGCCCACGGTCATTTTGATCAGTTCGCAGGGAACGGTCGTCGAACGGATCGCCGGACTGGTCGGGCCTGAAAAGTTTACAGACGCGCTGGGCCGTGTTGAGTAATGCTTCACAATGCGACCGCGCTGCTGCATGTACAATCAGTGCGCCCAAATTTTGACGGTCTCTTTGATTTTACTTAAACACGTAAAACTTGATGAATTCGTAAAAAGTCCTGAAACCGTTATAATCGCCAGACAATAAAATGATAAGTTTCTGATTTTACTTAACCACTTAATCACTTAAAACTTAACACTTCTTGTAAAAAAGACTTTTTACAGGCTTCTCAAATTTTATACAGGGAAAAAATCCATGCACAAAAACATTATGCATATTCTATTGACCGCAGCAGTCGGATGGGCCCTGCTGTTTTCCGCTTCCGCCGCCTTAGCCGGCAGCACGGATATTCAGTGGTATTCCTATGATTCCGGAATAAAGCAGATCAAGAAAAGCGACAAGAAAGGCTATCTGCATTTTTACACGGACTGGTGCTCTTACTGCAAAATGATGCAGCAGGAGACCTTTTCAGACGAAGACGTGGTCGCCTACCTGAACGCCAATTTCATTCCCATCCGCGTCAATGCAGAGGAAGAACCCAAGGTGGCCCGGCAATACGGGGCCAATCAGTTCCCGTTCAACTGGTTTGTCAACCAGGAGGCCGAAGGCATCGTGAGCCAGCCCGGGTTCATCCCGCCGGAAACCATGGTGCATGTCCTGCGCTACATTGATTCGGATGACTACAAAAAAATGCGGTTTGATGAATACAGGGAACAACAGGAATAGAAACCATCCGGAATCATGATCCGGCACCGGACGACCAGCGGCGGGCAAGCCGCAGGCAGACGGCAATAAACAGGTACCCGGAACAAAACACCAGCAGCAGGGGAACCCACATGAAATCCCGGTACACCGGCTGCCGGATTGCGACCTGGACCCCGATGGCGCCCAGGCCGATCAGGGCCGCCAGTACCAGGGCCGCCAGCAGAAGTATCGGCGTTGATCGGTACCAGGGCGGCGCTTCACTGCGAAACAAGTGCGTTTTATTGATCTGCATATGAGACTTCTTAACCCAAGCCGCGCTTTGGATCAAGCATTGTCTTGCCCCCGGGGGCAGAAGACCGGGTGGCTTTCGGCCCGATGCCCTCGTGTTGCAGTAGTTTTGCTCCTGCTTGCACTGGCTGTAGCCGCCGGATGCGCCCCGAAAATAGAGCGGACCCGGATTACGTCTCTTTCCGAATCCTATCGCCCGGGGACCATTGTCTCGGCTGATGCCAACGGCCCGGTTTCCTTTGAACAAATGATTGCCGACCTCGCAGATGCCCGCGTGGTTTACGTCGGTGAAACCCACACCCGGGCCGCGGATCATGATATCCAGTTAAAAATCCTCAAGGCCCTGCACAAGGAACATCCCGGGCTCTGCGTGGGCATGGAGATGTTTTCCCGCCCCTATCAGCAAGTGCTTGACCAGTGGTCTGCCGGCAGCCTGGAAACCGATGCCTTTATTCGAAAGGTGCACTGGTATGCCAACTGGAAATTCGACTTCGGGCTTTATGCAGACCTGCTTGACTTTATCCGCGAGCACCGGGTTGCGCTTTACGGCTTGAACATCGCCTTTCACGTGCCGCCAAAGGTCGCAGCCGGGGGGTTAGACTCTCTTCTGCCCGAAGATGCGGCCAGGCTGCCTGCCGAAATCGACCTTTCCGATTCCGGGCACCGCGAATACGTGCGGGAGATTTTTGAAGGCCACCATAACCGGCGCCTGTCCGG
>JAIPEJ010000110.1 GCA_021737225.1 Desulfobacteraceae bacterium | reverse complement strand
TACTTTTCCCTGCCCCACTGGGTATCGGACTGTTCATACTGCTGGTAGTGGTCGCTGCTGACGTCCGGGTCGGTTTTGTCCGCCTTGTGACAATCAATACAAGTGATGTTGGCGCTGGCATGCCGGCTGTTTGCCCAGTCCGCAAATATGCCCGGGCTTTCCTGCTTGTGACACTGGATGCAGGCAATGCCCGCCTCCGGGATGCTGCGCTCGATCCGGAACTCCTTTTCCTTGGCCATATTTGAGGCCATATCTGACTGGTCCTGTGCAAATACGGCTTCGGGCAAAAACAGCATGAGTAGAACAACACTCATTGCCGCGCCGAGAAATAATTTTTTCATACCCGCCCTCCCTGAAAAAAAGATTTTCATCAATTTAACTGGTATTGTTTATACCTGTAGACCTCGGTCGGTGTGTGCACCAGATCGCGGTGGCAGTCCACGCATTTTTTCTCGCGTCCCTCCAACGCATATACCACCGAGCGGTGTGCCATCATGGCACCGCGCTTGTCCGGAATGTAAAGGATGTTGCGGTGGCACTTGCGACACTGGTTGTTGTCAAAGGACGCATAGGCCTTCTTCCGGTTTTTCTCCCGGTCGTATTCGTCCATGGTAAA
Organism: Desulfobacteraceae bacterium; assembly: GCA_021737225.1. Taxonomy (GTDB): domain Bacteria; phylum Desulfobacterota; class Desulfobacteria; order Desulfobacterales; family Desulfosalsimonadaceae; genus Desulfosalsimonas. The sequence continues at coordinate 8,322 of JAIPEJ010000110.1, read as the reverse complement.
ATGGACGATAACGTCTTTGATGCCGTGAAGGGTCTTGGTGTAGAAAAAGTCGATGGTGTCATGGGGCGCGGGCAGATGGCAGTCCATGCAATCTGCCACAAACCCCTGGGCATTATTGTGGTGCGTGGAGGTCTTCCAGGTATTATAGGCGTATTCGATCTCGTGGCACGAAGCGCAGAACTGCGGGGTGGAAGTGCGCACCATGGTGTAATAGGTCATGGAAAAAAGCGGGAAGGCAATCACGATTCCCAGCGCAACAAGCAAAAACGCCTTCAGGTAAGGTTTCGGTGCTTGCATGGGCCTCCCGGGCTGCCTGGGGTAAACATTTTTCCTGCAAGTGACAGCAATTTTGGATGCAAAAAAGAAAAAGTTATTTTAAATTATACTTGGTTTTTCGTTTTTGTCAAACAGGAATGGAAACATTGTCAATGAGCACAAAAACTGTGCAGAAATCGGAAGGGCTGCATTACCCCTTGATTTTTTCCGGAATTGCCGCCCTTCTGGCCGGCACCCTGGTATACTTGGTGGACCGGCCGCCGGAAGACACCTTTTTTGTCCACAAATTTCTGCCGCGCCTGAGCCTGCACAACACCCTGCCGCCGTTTTTCGGAAAACTCGGCGCAGTGCTGCCCGCATTTGTCCACCCGTTTTCCCTGAGCCTGATCACAGCCGGGGTCATTGCCCGAACTCCGGCCGGGTGCCTTGCAATCTGCGTTTTCTGGTTTGCCGTAAACAGTGCATTTGAACTGGGCCAGCTTTTCAAATCCGCCGCAGTTTTTCTGGTGCCCGGATGGTTGGAACACATACCGGTGCTTGAAAACTGCAAAAGTTTTTTCCAAAACGGCACATTTGACCCCCTGGATTTGGCTGCCATGTTTGCAGGTGCATCTCTGGCCTTCTGCCTAACAACCCTTTTCATGCGAAAAAAGCGGTGATCGGAATGCGGACCGGAAAAAGAAAAAGCCCGTATACCCATTCAAGGGGCGATTACAAGTTTACATCCAAGCTGCATCCTGCTAAAAATTTCATTACCAAAAGCAGCACCTATTGCTTTTTCCGGAAAACAACTTTCTGTAAGACCTGCTCATGCCTTTGCCGGCTTTGAAATAACAGGCAGACATTGCCCATGATTTCTTTTCCATTAAACAGAAAATCGCTTTTTTCCCTTGCAGGGGGCCTTACCCTGCTGACCGTCGCCTGTTTGCTGCTGTACCTCTTCTCCTCGCCCGACCTTGACGTTGCAAATGTGATACATGATCTGACCGTGCTGTTGAGCAAACCCTCGGCACCCTCAATTTTTATCGCAGCCATGATCCTGCTTCCGCCGTTTGGATTTCCCTTAAGCTTTTTTCTGGCACTGGCCGGAATCCGCTTCGGCATCATAAACGGCATGATTCTGACCTTTTTCGTTCTGCCGGTGCATATGACCATCTGCTACATGCTGACCCGCACCTTTCTGCGGGGGCCGCTGACCCGTTTTCTCAAACGGAAGGGATATCACCCGCCCCTGCTTCAAACCCGCCGCCCGGGACTGGCCATGTTCGGCTTTCTGCTGATGCCCGGTCCGCCATATGCCTTAAAAACCTATCTCCTGGCAATGACCCGGCTGCCCTACCACCGGTTTCTGATCTTTAACTGGTTCACCGAAAGCCTGATAACCTTGCCGATCGTGGCAATGACTGGAGCGGCTGCCCAAAAAAACTGGATCCTTTTCGGGGTGGCCCTGTTCATATTCGCACTGAGCCTGGGCCTGCGCTGGTATGAGAAGAAAAAAAAACAGAAAGAAAGCCCAGCCTAAACCGCCCGGGGGTACCCGGGAACCATGCGCCGCGCCCGCATAATCTGCCCGCCCGCCGGGGGCAAAAAACGCGACTCCCATATTGCACTGTCCCGAATCCATCTTATTCTAGAAGTTACAAAATCTCCGGAATACAAGGACAAACGCCATGCGTACGAAAGTCTTCATATACGTTGTTTTGCTGACCGCGGCAGCCGGTTTGATCATTGCCGCCGGATTTAGTGGAACCGAAGATAAGGGGCAGAAAATGACAAACCCATCCCACAGCAAAAAAAAACTTGAAACCGCGACATTTGCCGGGGGCTGTTTCTGGTGCATGGAACCGCCCTTTGAAAAGCTTGACGGCGTGGTCTCGGTGACTTCCGGATACGCCGGGGGCGCAGAGGAAAATCCCGCATATGAAGATGTTGCCGCAGGAAAGACCGGCCACGTGGAAGCCGTCCGGATTGAATATGATCCTCGGGTAATCTCCTTTGACAAGCTGCTGGCAGTTTACTGGCAGCAGATCGACCCCACGGATGCGGGCGGTTCATTCGTGGACCGGGGCCCCCAGTACCGATCCGTGATCTTTTATCACAGCCAGTCGCAAAAGCAGCAGGCGGAAAAATCCCGGCAGGCGCTTGCGGCATCGGGACTGTTGGACAAGCCGATTGCAACGGAAATCCGGCCGTTTACCACTTTTTACAAGGCCGAGGCATACCATCAGGATTACCATCAAAAAAAGCCGCTTCGCTACAAGTTCTATCGGTACAACTCCGGGCGGGATCAGTTCATTGAAAAACACTGGCAGGGCGTGGATGTGCCAAACACTTCAGGCCGGGATGAAAACAAACAAGAATACAAAAAGCCCGATTCTTCCGAACTAAAGGCCCGCCTGTCGGATCTGCAGTATCACGTCACCCAGGAAAACGGAACGGAAAGGGCTTTTGAAAACGAATACTGGGATCACAAGGCCCCGGGCATATACGTGGACGTGGTATCCGGAGAGCCGCTTTTTGCGTCAACGGACAAATTTGATTCCGGCACGGGTTGGCCCAGTTTTACCCGTCCCGTTGACCCGGAAGCAGTGGTGGAAAAACCCGACAGGGGGCTGTTTATGACCCGCACGGAAGTGCGCAGCCGGCACGCGGACTCCCATTTGGGCCATGTATTTGACGACGGACCGCCGCCCACGGGAAAACGCTACTGCATCAACTCGGCCGCACTGCGGTTTGTGCACGAAAAGGACCTGGCAGCCGAAGGTTACGGGCAATACCGGGAGCTTTTTACCGCCCCCTGAAACAACGCATTTACAGGATAACGCAGCGGTTGCGGCCCTGGTGCTTGGCCTGGTACAGGGCGTCATCTGCGCGCTTGATCAGATCATCAAGGCTGTCCTCGGCCCGGAATTCTGAAATGCCTGTGCTGATAGTAATGGTTTGGCCGTTTTCGAGGATATCCTGTTGTGAAAAAAGGATTCTGAGCCTGTCGGCCAGGTTGAGTGCCTCACTTGCAGGCGTATGCGGAAGAAATGCAATAAATTCCTCTCCGCCGTACCTGGCGGGAAAATCCCCTTCCCGGCAATTTTCCCGGAAAAGCGCGCCAAATGCCGCCAGCACAGAATCCCCCGCAGCGTGGCCGTAGGTATCATTGATCTGCTTGAAGCCGTCCAGATCGATCATGACCAGGGACAACGGAAACCGGTGCCTTTGGGAAAGCGCAAACATCTCCTCGCAACGCTGGCGGAAATAGGCCCTGTTTGCCAGGCCGGTCAGTGAATCCGTGCGGGAAAGCTCGATGATTTTCCGGTGGGCCTTTTCAAGCTCCCGGTTTTTTCTCCCCAGCTCCCGGCTGAGCGTGGACAGTTCATTGTTTAAAAGGGACATGCTCTCGAGCACCTCATTGTCCGTATCCCCCACACGATCACCCAGTATCAGAAACCCGCTGCCAGCCGGAACCGTATAGCACTTATACAGAATCTCCGTATAACAAACCCGCATCATCTGGGGCAACAGCTCCCGGACGTTACCGGAAACCAGCAGCGAAAACGGCTCGTCTTCCATGGGGCAGAAAATGTCACCGATATACCGGCCCACCGGCTTGTCAGGCGTATGCAGCGTTCTGGGCAAGTTGGCGTTGCAGTCGACAATACGATGGTTTTCATCTGCGACAACGGCAATCGTGGTGCCGGAAACCCCCAGAAACGCGGAGATGATATCCGGCTGAGCGGATAGGATGTCATGAAGATTCATTGGTTTTGTTTCTTCCGCCATGTTTCGGCAAGTTCCACGGCCTGCTTGCAGTCTTCTGCCGTGGCATCCGCGCCCAGTTTTTCGGCAAGCTCGGGGTGATCCAGAAAAACCCGCCCCCCGAGCATGATTTTCGGCTGCGCATTTACCGGCCAGGACCGGATTTGCTTGATCACCGAACCGATGGCCCCCAGGTTAAAGGGCAGGGCGGCGGAAATGGCCAGAATATCAATACTGCCGGAAGAGACAAAGGCCAGCAGGTCTTCCGGGGGCGTATTTGCCCCCAGGTAGCTCACCTCCCAGCCTTCTGCTTCCAGGGCATTTGCCACCATGGTGGCCCCGATTTCATGAAACTCGTTTGGCGCGGCTGTTACCACAACCTTTCCCTTGTCCACGGCCGGCGGATGCATCAACTCGATATACTGCATGGACATCATCCGGTTGACCAGGGCCGATGCCAGGTGTTCGGTTGCCACGCTGATTTCCCCGTTTTCCCACTTGTCTCCCACGGTATACATGGCCGGCTGAACCACATTCAAATAAAAGTCTCCCAGATCCCCTGCGGCAGTCACGGACCGGGCGGCCAAGTCTGTACAGGCCTTGCGATCCCCTGCGAGCAGGGCCCGGACAAAGGCGTCAAAAGTCTGTTTCCATTCCGGCACCGGCTCCCGCCGCAAGGGGGAAAAACTGCCTGCAAGTTCGATAAAATCCGCGTGATGTGACTGTATCCACTCGTATACCCGGATTAACGGGGCGGCAATATCAGGGGCCATTGTCTGCTCCAGCGCCTGCACCCAGCTCTCCAGATGTGCCGGGAAATACTGCCAGTCAAAACCGTGACGATGATACGTGCGGTAAACCCACGGGAGAGTGTCTGCCAGAAGTGCAAACGCGTTCAAGGAAAAGACGTTGCTCATAAACAGTCCATGGTTCTGGTGATTGTCAAACATCATGCGCATGGGATTTTCGCCGATGAGCAGGGAAATATCCGCCCGCGAGCGCATCCGGGTGTTGACCTTTTCCACCAGATCCCCCAGGTGCTCTCTGAAGGCCTGCGCACTTTGCGGCGGGATTTCCGGCAGAGCGGAAACCTCTTCTATCAATTGTGATCTCATGGGCTTCTTCTCCTCTCCCTGAATACTTTCATATTTACAGGGATCCGGGAAAAACTGCAAGGTATTCATAATTCATGGTAAACATCCCGGCCGGCGCGCTCAAGGCAGCTTGTGCAAGCGGACCGGAAAACCCGGGGATTCGTATACAGGCTGTTTTCTCTTGACAGGCAAAGCCCGATACCCACATGATCAAGGTTACCCGGCATTTTTACAGCCCCCGGGCAAAATCCGACGCGCAACACCCAAAACCCCGCCCGGCAAAAAGCTGGAAAACGAGGAGGAAAAATGAACGACCCCCTGAAACAGGAAATCCACGATTTTCTGGCCGACCGGGTATCAGCCGTGGGCTTTGCCCCGATCGACCGATTTGACAATGCCCCGGAAAAACATCACCCGGCACGCATCTGCAGGGACGCGGCAACCGTAATCGTGTTCGGCATCCCGATCCCCCGCGGGGTCCTGTCATCCCCGGATTACAATCTCTACGGCATTCACCGATCCTATCACACGGTCTACCGGCATCTGGATGAAATCGGGCTGGCCCTGTGCAATTTCATCGAATCAAAAGGCGCTCATGCCGCCATTGCCGTGCCGAGTTACGCGCCCCTGGTTTTTCACGGGGCCGAACCCTGGGGTATGCTTTCCCTGAAACATGCCGCGGTCAACGCCGGACTCGGTGCCTTTGGCAGAAGCGGACAGATGTATCACCCGGAATACGGATCGCTGCTGCGCCTGGCCGGGGTGGTGACAAGCGCGCAAATGCCGGGCGATCCGATCATTTCCGAGGATCCCTGCCCAAAGGGCTGCCATGCATGTCAAAAAAAATGCCCTGCCGGGGCGTTTACCGAATCGGGCGAATTCCAGAAAATGGTCTGCCTGCCCTATTCGGTCAAACACGCCATCTACCCGCTTGCCCTGAAAGGCGCGGATGCGCTCAAACATATTGAGCGGGTGGTCAACACGGCAGGAAACGATTATTGGCTGGCCTGTGATGAATGCCTGAAGGCCTGTCCCAACAACCGGCCCCGCAGGCAGGATGAGAAAAGCGCATCAGCCGGGACCGGGGTTTGAAATCATTTTTCAATAAGCTTCTGCCGCCGCCTCATCATCCACCACAGGCGGCGTCTTTTTCAGCCAGACCGCAAAACAGGCCCCGCCGAGATCCGAGTCTCCGATCACGACTTCTCCCTGGTGAGCGTGGGCGCAGGCCTGCACGGAAAGCAGGCCCAATCCGCTACCGTCTTTCTTTGTCGTGTAAAACGGCTCCATAATTGCATCTCGCAGGCTTTCCGGAACCCCGGGGCCGTTGTCATGCACCTCGACTACGGCAAAACCGCTCTGCTCTATCAGCCGCACCCGGATTTCTCCCTGGTAGCCGGTGGCATCCGCCGCATTGAGTACCAGGTTGATGGTCATCTGGTATATCAGCAGCAGATACCCCATAAACATCCACTCCCCCGGGGCCTTTAACTCCACCCTGCAGGAACGCACACTGCGGTGTTTTTCAGCAAACCGCAACGCCTCGTTGACCGAAAAGGCAAGATTGAAATACTGCTTTTTGCCCTCCCCCGGCGGCCTGCCGCCTGCAGCGGTCAGGCGCTTAACCATGCTTTTAAGCCTGGCCTGGGACGCCCCTATCTGCTCCAGGGCCGCGGCCTTATCCGCCCCGGTGCCTTCGGCCAGCTCACCGGTATAATACTCCAGGGTCATGAGCACGTTGCCGAGATCATGGGCCACGGAATCGGCAAAAACCGCGGCGGTTGCCTTGCGCTCAGCCGAAATCAGCAGGTTTCCGAAATTCACGAGTTTTTGATGCTGCCGGTAAATGCGTAGCAGCAGGCCGTATATCACCCCAAAAAGCAGCAGGGTCATACACACGATAAACAAAAATCCCTTGATCTGCTCAATAAAGGCAAGCTCCGGGATTGTGGCCGCGGTGAGTGCGGCGAGACGGCTGGATATCAGGATGTAAATCACGCCTGCGGCAAAAAAACAGGCGGAAACCAGCAGCGCGGTTTTCAGGGGTTTGCCGGGCGTTTCAATGACATCCGGCCTATCGGACAAACCGGAAGCGTTTCGATAATCGACCATGGGCCTCCTGTATCAAGGAATGGCAGGCAACCCGGGCATTCGGTCCCAACTGCACACCCGGACTCAATCCTTCATTGCCTTTAAAGTATAAAACCTGATACGCAGTTGTCAAGAATACGCTGGAAAGTGGAATTGAACGGATCCGAAACGCCGTGATCAGACCTTTGCAGAAATTTGCTGTGGCCGCCTTCCGGGTGGGGGCAACCCGCTGGTTCATCCTCATCAGCCCGCTGCTCATCGCGGTGATAGTCGCCGGGCTCCGGCGCCCTTTATTTGGGGCTGCAGGCTCGATCTGGTATGTCAGAAGAATATACTCAAGCAAACCATTGAACCAGAAGTATTCCGGAACACATCCATGTTTGTATTGCCCCCTTCTTTTCCCTGTAATAATATAACCTGAAAATCATGCACACATCGCAAAAAATTTATTCAAAATCAAAAGCAATTATCGGGCTTTATGAACACCCCCCTAATCATGGACACGCACACCCATCTCTGTGACGAAAGCTTTGATACAGACCGCGACGCGGTAATCCGGCGGGCGGCGGAAGCCGGGGTCGACCGCATGGTCACGGTTTCCGAAACCATTTCAGACGCCCGGCGCAACCTTGAACTGGCAGACCAGTACCCGGAACTGCTGGCGGCAGCCGGCCTCTACCCCGCGTATACGGATTTGGCGGCGGCAGAAGAAATGCGGGATTTCATCCGGCACAACCGGGACCGGATCGCAGCCATCGGCGAAGTGGGCCTGGATTACCGGGTAATCGAGGATCCGGACGGCAGGCAGATCCAGCGGAAAATCCTGGCGGATTTTGTGGTGCTTTCCCTGGAACTGGATCTGCCGTTAAATGTGCATTCGCGGTCCGCGGGCCGGCATGCAGTGGATTTTCTGATCGAAACCGGGGCCAGAAAGGTCCAGCTTCACGCATTTGACGGAAAAGCCGGAGCCGCCCGGCCTGCGGTGGAAGCCGGTTTTTTCTTCTCCGTGCCGCCCTCGGTGCAGCGCTCCCGGCAAAAGCAGAAACTGGTCCGCCAGCTGCCGCTTTCATGCCTGCTGGTGGAAACCGACAGCCCGGTGCTGGGTCCGGAC
>JAIPEJ010000109.1 GCA_021737225.1 Desulfobacteraceae bacterium | reverse complement strand
GCCCTGCTGCACGACGTAATTGGCAAGACCCATTTCAAGGGCTTCCTGTGCATCCACGCTGCGACCTGTCAGAACCATGTCCAGGGCCCGCCCCTGCCCGATAATGCGGGGCAGCCGCTGGGTACCCCCGTCAATCAGGGGAACTCCGAATCTCCGGCAGTAAACGCCGAAAACCGCTGTTTCCTCAACAACCCGGATGTCACACCAACAGGCCAGCTCCAGCCCCCCGGCCACCGCATAACCGGATACGGCTGCAATAACCGGCTTGCCCAGCACCATCCGGGAAGGCCCCATGGGGCCGGGGGCGGACATATCCGGATCCAGCCGGTTGCCGCGGCCCTCGGAAAGCCTTGCAACCGAACCCAGATCCGCTCCGGCACAAAAAGTCCCTCCCCGGCCCCATAAAACTGCCACCCCGGCCTTTTCATCCTGGTCAAATTCAGTGAATGCCTCATACAATCTCTCTGCCGTATCCCGGTCAACCGCGTTTTTCTTCTCCGTTCGGTCGATAATCACGGTCCAGATATGTTCATGCTTTTCAACGCTTATACTCATTGCGATTTGTTTCCCTTTCACGCCTTGCGGTCATATGTATCCGGAGTTACGCCTTGTTCCCGATATGTGAACTTCTGTATCCGGCCGGTCTGGGTTCTGGGCAGCGAGTCAACAAACCGCACATAGCGCGGCACCCAGAAATGGGGCATGTTTTCCTTGCAGTACCGGATCACTTCCTCAAAGGTCAGCCCGCTGTCGGGCGCCGGCACAACAACTGCCATGACCTCATCTTCGCCCACCTCGGAAGGCGCGGGTATCACAATCGTCTCCTGGATACCCGGCTGTTTCATCAGCACCTGTTCGACCTCATACGAGGAAATGTTCTCGCCTTTCCTGCGGATGGCATCTTTTAAGCGATCCACAAAATGAAGAAAACCGTTTTCATCAAAATATCCGGAATCACCGGTATGGAACCACAGGCCCTTGAAGGCTTCGGCCGTGGCTTCAGGCATTTTGTAGTATTCCAGGAAAATCGCCCACGGAATTTTCGGGCGCACCAGAATTTCCCCGCTCTGGTGCGCCGGCAGGAAATGACCGGTTTCATCCATGATGGCAACCTCCACATGCGGGCCTACCAGACCGCACGCCCCGGGCGGATTTTCGCCCTTGCTCGAAATGTCATAAGGTGCGCTAACCGGAATACCCACTTCCGTGCTGCCGTAGCCGCCGGTAATAGAAATATTGAACCGTTCTTTTGCGTGCATCCAGATTTCCTTTGAACAATAGGCAACCGCAGTGATGGGGCCGTGATTCTTCTCCAGATCGGTCTCGGGCTGCTTGAAAAGCATCTCCAGGATCGGGCCCACGGCATGGAAATGGGTGGCCTGGTACCGATGAATATGCTCCCAGAAAACATTCGGGTTAAAGCTTTCCACCAGCACGATTTTGGCATTGGCCAGCATGGAAAGAATCGTTGCCATGTCCAGGGCCATGATATGGAAAAGCGGCAGATATGTATAGATGACGCTTTTCGGGGTAATTCCCCCGGCATCAATCAAAAACAGCGCGGTGCTGATAAACTGGGCATTGGTGTCTGCCACCACCTTGGACGGCCCGGTGGTTCCGGAGGTCAGGATCATGGTGCAGGGATCTTTTGGATACTTTGTGGCCCGCAGGCTTGGGTCAGGAGTTGTTTCAAGCAGGTCCTCGATGCAGGAATACGGCATGGAGGGTGCCTGCTGCTTATCGAATTGATCCTTGCCGATGACAAACACGTGCTCGATAAAGCCGAGCTGTGCCTCGACGTCTTTAAACCGATCCATCAGGCGGTAGTCGACGATTGCATACCGGGCATCCGAGGCCGTAAAGTTATAAACAAGTGGGTCTTTGACAAACCCCGTATTCACCGTGACCGGAACGGCTCCGAGCTTCAGGAGCCCGAAATAGGACAGTATCCATTCCGGGGAGTTGAGGCCGAAAATGGCGGCCCGGTCCTCTTCGCGGATTCCCTTCTGATAAAATCCGGCGGCCAGACAGTCCGAGATCCGGTCAACCTCGCGATACGTAAAAGTGCGTCCATCCTGAAACTCCAGCCAGACCTGATCCTGATTCTCCTCGGCCTTCCTTGTCACCAGGTCCGCTACCGTTGGATAACGCTCAATGGCCTCCCAGTATACGGATTCCGGATAGAACCCTTTTTTGTCGGGAGAAATGGGAGGGAAAACATCACGTGTCATAATGGACCTCCAGTCTTTGGTTTTGGGGAAATGCCTCCAGGCGGTTTGGTGTAATGAACTTGGAGATTTTATTTATAATGAACGTTCATTATAAAATCAAGGAAAAAATTTTCTCGTTAAAATGTATTGTCAATCAGTTTCTCCCAGGCCGCCTCCACGGAAGAAATGTCAAATGAATCGGGTTCAATCGTCCACATCACCCCCATCCCCAGGCCCATGGCCAGAATCATCACCGGCAATTGCTCGGCAAGATCCGGATCGATTTCGTTTCCCTCGATCCCCTGGTCCAGGTATTCCCGGATAAAGCTTCTCAGGTTGCCGAAAAACTTCTTGATAATATTTGCAAACTCCGGGTTGTGCCGTGCTTGTGCAAGATAATTCATCAACAGGGGGAAAAACTCCGGGTTGTCCTCCGGTACAATGCTGATATTTTCAATATGCTTGAACAGCTTTTCCCTGCCCGAATCCAAGGGGGCCAGAGACTCGATTACCCGGTCGTGGGACCGGCGAAAAGTCTCCTTTAAAACCTGGAGAAGGAGGTCCTGCTTGTTTTCGAAATAATAATAAATCACGCCGGTGCTCACACCGGCTTCAGCGGCGACATCTTTGATGGATAGGTGCAGCACTCCTTTTTCCACTATGCATTTTCGCGTAGCAGCAATAACCTGCTCTTTTCGTATCTCTTCCATCCCGAGTTTTGGCATTTTTTATACCCCGAATCCCAGCTTTCACATGATATCTGATTACTGTCAGGTCTTTTATATCTTTAATTCAAAGACCCAGTCAAGCCAACTTTCATTTGAGCCAAAACAATAATGTTTAAAATAAATGGTTTATATTCTGCAGGACTTCATATCTCGCGGCGATTGTTCCGACTTCTCCCAAGGCTTTCCCCTGCGCTGAAGGAGGGGCCTAAAAAAGCACTATGGGTGGATTGCTGTTGGTTGGAACCATTTCAATGGCCAGGTGCCTGGAATAAGAAAAGCGCTTTCCGGTTATTCTCGCCAGTAATGCGACTCCCGGGCCCAAGAGGATTGATAGAAGCAAGGTGCAAATTTGAGGGTTATATGCTACTATATCAGACATATCGTTTGTAACTGATAAGTCTGTTTGACAAATTGTATAAAGTCGAGAACGAGAACAAAATTCAGGACAGGAGCAAAAATAAAACAAAAAAAGAAGGACACTTGGCATGCCACATACGGTTTACAAAGAATTACTGGAAGTGATGAAAAAGCGGGGTGGGGACTTTTCAGGCATGGACATTCCCGAATTTTTTGACATGGTGGAAGAATTGTTCGCTCCGGAAGAAGCAGCGGTCAACAATGCTATGCCCCGGGGTCCGTTTACCGCTGCTGATCTGGCTGCAGAAATGGATCAAGACCAAGCGGAGATTGAAAATATCCTGGAAGGCATGGCCGACAAGGGACTATGCATGGCCCTGACCCTCAATGACACTCCATATTACCAGAGCGCCCGCTTCATGCCGGGCATCCTTGAGTTCCAGTTTATGCCCGGGCGCAGAACAGAGCGGGATAAAAAACTTGCAAAACTGATTGATGCCTATAAGAAGGCCTACAGACAAAAGGCCGGGCAAAGCGACACCGATTTCCCCACCAACCGGGTTATTCCTGTCGAACGGACCATTTCGCAGGCCAATAATGTTCACACCTACGATCAGGTGCAGGCCTTTATTGACAAAAACACGCAAATTGCTGTGAGTACCTGTTTTTGCCGCCACGCCGCCGAGTTGCGGGGCGAGGACATCCACGGTATGCCCAAAGAGGTCTGCATGCAGTTCGGCATGAGCGCCCAGTTTGCAGTTGAACGGTTGGGGGCGCGGAAGGTAAGCAAACAGGAGGCCCGGGAAGTACTGGAGCGCGCTGAAGCCGCCGGTCTGATTCACATGAGCACGAATTTGGCAGATGATATTGGTTTTATCTGCAACTGCGACCGCTGGCACTGCGTGGCTGTCTCGCATGCCCTTAGCAAATCCCGCCCTGGGCTTTTTTTTAACTCCGGATTTATGCCTCGATTTGACCCGGAGCTTTGCACAGCTTGCGAGACCTGTATAGACCGCTGTCCACCGGAAGCATTGATCATGCAGGAAGGTGGCCCCCCAGTGGTAGATTTGGACCGTTGCTTTGGATGTGCTGTGTGTGCTAGCGGGTGCCCGTCGGACACCATTGCTATGATTAACCGGGATGCCATCCCGGCGCCTCCAGAAGACGCCAAAGCCCTGAAAGCGGCCATCAAAGAAGCCAAATCCAAAACCCGATAAAGGTGAGCGTCGCTGCGCAGGTATAGGAATTTGTTTTTGATGGCAGAATGAAAATCAACCTGAAAACCTACGAAATAGGCAAGACCATATAATTATGGTTGGGTGATAGTGGGCTTGGGCTTTATCACTTTGGGGTGGTTTCGGAGTCTGATACTCGTTTTCCCTCTTTATCCTGGCCATCATTAAGGATTTGGGTGGAGTCGGGCTGCCGCATCCAGCATTTTCGCAGAATAGCGGCTATGGCACGGCAATATTTCGGAATTGGGGGCTCTGAGGAATGGCGGATTCAAGGTGCAGTTTCGCGGACGCCCAGGAATGCTGGCTGGGATGGCAAGGATGTTGCATTTTTGGTCACTAACATATCAACAGGTATAAAATCAGAGAGACAGGACAAATCGGGGATAATAATCATTCAAACGACGGTTGATTTTCTGGTGGTGGCCTGAGTGATTTTCATGGTTATAAAAAGCACCAACGCACTTCGACGCGATTGGGGGGATAATTAGGGCTGCCCGGTAAAAGGCCGTATAACCGACAGGGTTTGGTCATAATAGAAAGGGGACAGCATGTTGACCAATAATTTCTATTTCAGCCGGAAAGTACCGCCGCTCGTTACCTGAGGGCTTATCAGACGATAAGCAGCGCAATAAGCGGGACGAGGTTGAAAAGAAGAATACCGATTTTGTAAATGGCCATTGCCGTATAATGCACGGTGTCGAACTTTTCGATGGACAAACAGAACCATCGGCTGTGGAGCCGGTGCATCCACTCATGGGCCAGGCTGAAGAGGATAAACCAGCAGAGCACGACCGCATAATTGATGACTGTGCACCACAGGAAAAACTCGCGGACTGTTTCGATGGGCATCTACTCTTCTCCTTTTCGGATCGGGCATATTGGAGCGGGGATACGCAAATTATAATTAACTGTAACATGCCAAAACAATTGTGCAAATCTGAAAAAGACGCCGGAATCCCATCAAGACCGGCGGGAAGCTCTCTACCGGCGGTACCGAAGCGCTGCGAAATTACCATCCGCCTGGGCGACTTGTTATTCATTCTGTACTTTGGTTGCACTCTTTTACTGTGCGAATTCGTATTCGAGTTTTGAAATGCGGCCACGCCAGTAGGGTTTTGGTCCTTCTGGCAGGATCCACGCCACCTCCCCTTCTACAGGAATGCGCATGCCTCCACGCAGCTGGTAGTCGCGGTACCTGCCTTCCCACGGCGTTGGAATCACCGTTTCCCCGACTGTGCGTCCCCGTGCATCGGCACGCACAGATTCGATGAGGCCTTCCGCGTTAAAGTGAAAAATCATGGTAAGGGCAATCCAGTTGTCTTCAAGCGTTGCTCTGGCAGATGTATCATCTACCGCTTCCCATTGCACCCCCTGGCTCGGTAAAAGTGCCGTTGGGTACCAGACGGCCTCGGCAAAGAAACGCATCAGTTCTCCTTTTGCCATTTCCGGTGTCCCGCGGAGATTCACCAGTGAGAACAACCCCAGCAAGGAAGCATGAAGAATCCCTTCCCCGGCAATGTAGGCATCGTGCACCCGCACTTTCACCCCCGGCATAATCGCGATACGCCCCTCCCAATCGAAACCCGGACGCTTTGTGATTACCCGCTGGCTCGATATGAACGGTTTCCATTGTTCGCCGGTCTCGCTCATGTTGAAAACACCTGTATGCTTTATGCTTACGGCCGATATCATCGGCTGCCCGTCCCTGAGAGCGGCCCGGAAATATCGTTGAACCGGTGCCGGCAGCCCTGTCAGATCCTGTGCGTTATAAGTCTTGACCGCGACAGGCAGACGTGCTGCCTCTAATTTCCGATGCATCTTTTGTGTGGCGGATTGCCAACGCACGGATCCATATACGAGTGCAACGGCGATAACAACGACCACCAGCCCGATTATTATCAGCATGATAACTTTCCACATTCTCTATTTTCTCAGGTTTGCCGAATGAAGCATATCGAACTCAAGGTGCGGATTTGGAAAAGCCCGGAAATACTTTCCGGGCTGCCAAGTTATATGGCGGGTTGGATTGCGTGCTCCGGTCAGGAAAAATCAAAATATAAGAAATTATGAAGCCGACCCGTCAGAATATTTCGCAAAGATTTCTTCAGGCTGTACCGGCCGGCTAAAAAGAAAACCCTGGGCATAGTCGCATCCCATTTCCTGCAATGCCAGGACCTGATCCTCTCGCTCCACTCCTTCTGCCAAGACCTTTTTGCCAAGGTTATGGGCCATGGTAACAATGGTCTGGACCAGGACCATATCGTCTTTGCTCTCCGGCAGACCGAGCACAAATTGTTTATCCAGTTTTATGATATCAAGCGCCAGGTGCTGGAGGTAGCTCAAGCTTGAGTACCCCTTGCCGAAATCATCCAGGGCCACGGTGATCCCCCGGCTGGACAAGGACTCCAGGACAACGGCAGCTTGGGAGACATGTTGCATGAGGACCGTTTCAGTAAGCTCAACCTCCAGACTCGATCCCTGCAGGCCGGTATGCCTCAAACTCTCCCGAATCGAACTGATAAGCCTGTCATCATCGAACTGTTGGGCTGAAACATTTACTGAAATTTTGATGTCCAGCCCTTTTTTCTTCCATTCCTGAGCTTGTCGGCAGGCCTGGTGAATTACCCAGCGACCTACGGGTGCGATTAAACCTGTGTTCTCCAGTACCGGTATGAAATCTCCCGGGGATACAAGTCCCTTCACCGGGTGTTGCCAACGCAGAAGGGCCTCCACGCCGATAAGATGCCTGGAATGAAGATCCACCTTGGGCTGGTAGTAAAGGAGAAATTCCTCTCTGTCCAAAGCGCCTTTCAGTTCATGCTCCAAGTAGAATTGCCGAGATATCCAGTCTCCCAGATCAACAAATCCCCGGACTTTGGAGAAGGAACTCTGCTAGGCCTCATACATTGCCATGTCTGTTTGTTTCAACAATATATCCATCTCCATGGAATTGTCCGGATATACAGTAAATCCAATGCAACAATCCGGATATATCTGAGTACCGGACAGCTCATGGGGCTGACTGATTGCTTCCCTGATCCTTTCTCCCAGCTGCACAATCCGGGCCGGAGAATCAACATTTTCGGCAATGACCATGAATTCATCGCCCGAGATTCTGGCAACAGTATCTTCTTCCCGGACGGCTTGGCGAACGCGGCGCCCTATTTCCATGATAAGGCTGTCTCCAGCCCCGTGTCCCAGAGAGTCATTCACTGATCTGAGCCTCTCGATATCCAAAAACATAACCCCTACTTTAAGGCCTGCACGCTTGGCCCTGGCCATTGCCTGTTGCAGGCGATCCCGAAACAAGGCCCGGTTGGGCAGGCCTGTCAAATCGTCGAAGTAGGCAAGATAATCAAGTCTTTCCGCGGTTCGCTTCCGCTCTGCAATTTCAGCTTCCAGTTCCTTGTTCGTAGCCTCCAGCTGCGCCGTGCGGGTTCGGACCCGCTGCTCCAACTCGGCATTGAGCTGGATGATCTGCTCCTCTTCCTGTTTGAGTTTTTGAGACATCTCGACTCTGAACAGCCGCAAGATGGAACTTACGCCCAGTAAAACCGCCACGGCACAGACAGCGCGAAACAGCTGCACCGGAATGTGCATTGCATTTAAAAACGAATCTGTGTTCAGAACGGATGCCGGAAAAAGATCGGCTGCAGGTCCAACCAGACCGCCTAGCAGGGCGTAAACCCAAAACGCGGTACCGGTTACATAAAAGGGGAGACCGGATCCCAGATTAAAAACTTCATCGCGGTATATATGTATTGTCCACAAAAAGGCCGTTCCTGTGAGCGCGGCGCCAAGAAAACCGAAAGAATATCTGGAAAAAATGGAGAACCCGATAATATAGTCGCCACTGATAAGGGCTCCGAGAAGAACAAACATCCCGAGGGCGGCATAAATCCATGGCCTTAAAAACACGGCGGGCCAAGTTTCAAAACCCGTTTTTTGGATATACAGATTCAGGGTGCGACGGCCGAATTCAAAGAGCGGGATGTAGGAGACGAGCAATAAACCCGGGGCTGCCCAGTTGAAGAATGGAGGCAAATCCTTGAGGATGTGCCACATGTCCAGCCATTCATTGAACCCATGAAGCAGACCGAACATACCAAGCCAAGGAATGACCAGGGAAAGTTCGATGTCGCTTTCCTTATAAGACTGGATGAAAATGGCCAGGCCAGTGAAAAAAAAGGATTCATCCGGTAAATGCCGGGATGGATTCGTGAATAAAATATAATCGGAGCTTGAAGTACCAATTATCCCTGAACCCATATGCCTGACGTTTGAGGGTTTTGATTTTATTGTTCATCCCTTCGAGCGGAGCGGTGGAGATCCGATGATTAAAATAAGCAAGAAGCCCTTGTCTATGCCGCTCTATGGTTTCAGCCAATTTGGTAAAATGCTTTATGCCTAAATCTTTGGCTTGGGCGATCCAATGATCCAGGAAATTCCGGCCACTTTTTTCATTATCGAACCTCCAGAACATGCGGAGATCCTCTTTCAAAAGATAGGAGAGATAAAGAG